>JBAQMW010000298.1:0-7577 GCA_049303155.1 Thermodesulfobacteriota bacterium
TCAGCCCTAAAGGGCTGAGCTACAAAAGCTTCATACTTTTAATTCACCTTTTCTTCGAGTTTTGGCATTTCCCTTCCATATGTCTTCTATTTTTAAACCTTGGATTTTGAAAGCGCCGCGGCCGCGCGAACGGCTCCCTCCGGCGTTGAAAAAACCGGAAGCCCAAATTCCTCGAAAAGCCTTTTCTTGGCCTTGGCGTATTCCCCGCCAGGCGAGCATATAATAACCGGCTTGCCGGAGTTTTTCGCTATTTCCGCCAAACGGGCAGGAAGAGCGTCCGTAAGCGCCGGAGGCCCCCATAGAGCCGCCACTATCGCGATGTCGAAATCGTCGCCTCCGAGCGTCTCCGTAAGAGCGTCCCCGTAAGACTCGTCCGTCGCGCTTCCCGTGAGATCAAATGGATTACTCACTGTAAAATACGACGGGAACGTTTTCTTTAATTTTTCAACCTTTTCATCGCTCAACTGCGCCACGATAAGCCCGTGCGCCGCGCACTCATCCGCCATGCTTACGCCTATGCCGCCGCCGTCGGTTATTATCGCCACTCTTTTTCCGCCGGCGCCCGGAAACCTCGAAAAAACCCTGCCCGCGTCTATAAACTCCTCGTAACCCGATATCTCGATTACGCCCGCCTTTTTAAAGGCCGCCCTGTATAGTTCATACCTGCCGGCCATTGCTCCGGTGTGAGACCTTGCCGCGCCTCCTCCGGCGCCGTAACGCCCGGCCTTAAGGGCTATGACGGGCTTTTTTTTGGCGCAACGCGCCGCGCTCTCCACGAACTTTCTTCCGTCGCTTATGCCCTCTATGTATAAAAGCGCCGCGCCTGTCGAGGAATCCTCCGCCAAAAAATCAAGGCAATCCGCCTCGTCCACGTCCGCTTTGTTGCCGTAACTCACCACACGCGCCACGCCTATGCCCTCGGAGGCGAATTCCTCCATGGCGATAAGAGCGAACGAACCGCTCTGAGAGAGCACGGATACGCGCCCGAGCCCGGGCCTCTTAGCCCTCTCGCGGGGTATGAAAAACGTGTCAACTCCGGATATTGTATCGAATATGCCCATGCAGTTCGGGCCGATAATCCTTACGCCGCTCTTATTGGAAATCTCTTTTAATTCCGCCTCGAGCGCCGCTCCGTTAAAGCCTGTCTCGGAAAAACCGCCGCCTATCACTATCGCGCCCTTTAGGAAACCCGCGGCCCCACGGATAACCTCCACCGCCGTCGAAGAGGATACGGCGATGACGGCCAAATCAACGGCCTCTCCTATCGCCTTTATGTCGGGGAAACAAGGCATTCCCCTGACCTCGGAGTGCTTGGGATTCACCGGGTAAATCTTCCCCTTGAAGCCGGCGTTACCCAGGCTCTCCATGATTATGGACGCGAGCTTGCCCTTCGAATCGGTCGCGCCAACGACGGCTATGGAACGAGGATTAAATAAAAAATCCAGTTTCCCCTCAGGAGCCATACGCCTCTTTATCCCTTGAACGAAGCAGGAGTAACCCCCGACCCATGCTTCGTCGCATGGGTACCCCGCGTAATGTTTCAATTTGCTTCGCGCCCGGCACCACTTTTCGCTGTAAACGCGTAGGGTTTAGGCAATAATATTTAACACGGGCATACGTATTACTGATGCGTTAATATTGAAAAGTGGTGCTGGGGTTTATTAATTCACTTCGCCGTCAATAAGACCGTCAATCGAGCTTGAAGGCGACCTTCAAAACGACCTGAAATTCGACGACCTTGCCGTCCGCTATCCTGCCGTGCTGTTCCGCGACCTCGAACCATGAAAGGCCGTGAAGGGACTCCGAGGCCTTCGCAACGGCGTTCTTTATCGCGTCCTCGCAGCTCTTCTCGGAAACACCCACAAGTTCTATCTTCTTATACACCTTCGACATAAAAATCCTTCCTTTCGTTTTGTTTTTATAATTCCATTGAGGTAAGGAAAATAAAGGCGCTACCGAGCGCCAGAACCGTCATGTTGAGAATCGAGCTTATGGCGTGAACCTTCCTGAATCTCGCTCGAAGCGCGTCCTTTTCTTCGGCGTTACCGGATGCCCTCATCTCGGCCTTGAGCGAAGCCGCGCGCTTGCCGACTGCAAGGCCCGAATAAAGACTCACGCATAACATAAGGACAAGAAGGACGAGCCTTGCGTAGAGCCGGTCTTTTTCGGAGATCATCATAATGGCGAGGGTAAGGAGCGAAACCGCGCCTCCTGCGTAACCAATTGCCCAATACTTCGGGAATATGCCGCCTACGACGTCTCCGGCAACCTCGCGAGGAAGCTTCTTGAATATGATCGGGGCCGCGAAAAAACTAAAGAACACGATAGAACCGACCCATATTGACATTGATAGTAAATGAAGAAATTTGATTATCGCCATAATTGCCCCCACCGGAGAATAAAAAAACGCGCCATCCAACCCCGACGCGAGGCAATAAAACAAAATACCGGGACTTACAAAATACCGAATAAAATATACCACGCAAACGCGCTCAACACAACCTTTTAAACGCATTTTTATGCTGAATGGCCCTGCGATTTTATGGCGCGTAAAATCAACGGGGCGGGGTGCCCCGTCCTCGCAATGACAAAATAGCAGTGTCTATTGCGAACCCTTCGGCGGGCTCAGGGCAGGCTCCGTGAAGCAATCTCGTCTCATGGTAATTACGAGACGTTCGTCCTAAGTAGCGTGCCTGTCGAATGAGCGGGTCAGATTGTCGCGTATTTTTTGGCCGAGCATATTACTTCGTCGGCGAAGTACGGTTTCCTGATGAACTCGTCTATCATTCCTTCTTTTACGCCCTGCGCTATATAACTTTCCGCGTCCTTGAAGTATCCGGTGAAAAGTATGACCTTGGCGCCCGGCCTTATCTTTCTTATCTCCCTAAAGGTATCGAGCCCGTTCATTCCGGGCATCATCATGTCCATGAAAACGACCGTATAGTTTTTCTTTTTGGCCTCCTCTACCGCCTTTTTCCCGTCCACCGCGTAAGCGGCGTCGAATCCCTCGTCTTTCAAGATTTCGCTTATCCCGAGCCCGATACTCTCCTCGTCGTCAACAATGAGTACGCTTGTCTTTGGTTTTTTCTCCTTCATTGCCTCCTCCTCTGTCATTCCCGCAATGTTTCTCTTTTTTTATCTGGTTCCCCGCTTAAGATTGTCCGCCTCGTCCGCCGCAGGCGAGACGGGCGAGACCTCGCTTATGGCGGGCGGGGACAAGCTTTTGAGCGGGAATCCATCATGGTTTTTTAACGCGAGCACTGGCAAAACCCGTCTTCCAACGCCATATCGTCAAATTTTTCAAACGGGAATATATCAAAGATGCGGATTAAAACAAAAGATGCAATTTTCGCGGCGATTCAAAGTATATATCACTATAAGTTGTTGTCAAGCCTCTGAGCCAAAATGTAACTATCGGCATGTCCTTGCGGACGGCACGATTAATCAATAGGCCGCTATGGCTTGCATACCACAGCGCAAGTTAAAGCATTGAGGGTGCAGAGCCCGACCCGCCCTATGGGGCGGGTACCCCGCGCGCGCAATATTAAGCGGGGAGGCCACCCTGCCCTGCCCTTGACCAAGCAAGATGGCTTGTGTTAATTTAAGGTGCGATGTCTCTCTCTTATATAAGCGAAAACACTTTGTCCGAGGCCGTAAGAAACGGCGTCCTTATCGCGTGCCTCATTCCCATTGTTTTTATTCTAAACTCCTGCACGCCGAATAATCCGTACAGGGCCGAAGAAAAACAAAAAAACGTGCTCTACTCGAGTTTCGAGGCTCCGCCAAAGCACTTAGACCCGGCAAAGAGTTACAGCTCTGACGAATACGACATACTCGCCCAGATATACGAACCGATCATACAATACCATTACCTTAAAAGGCCCTACGAACTCACGCCTCTTACGGCCATAAAAGCGCCGGAACCGGCATACTTCGACTTTAGCGGAGAACGGCTTCCGCAAAACGCTTTGCCATCGAAAGTCAAAAAGGCCGTGTACGAAATAAAAATCAAAAAAGGCCTCCTCTACCAAAAACACCCCGCCTTTGCCAAGGGGGAAGACGCATTGCCCATTTACGCAAGGCTTAAGGAAAAGGACATGAAAGGAATAAAAGAGATAAGCGATTTTCCGGTTACAGGCACGAGAGAGCTAACCGCCGACGACTACATATACCAGATAAAAAGACTCGCCGACCCGCAGTTACAATCCCCAATACTTACGATACTCGAAAAATACATTAAGGGACTAAGAGAATACTCGGCCTTGCTCGCGAGAGACCTGGAAAAAACCCGCGCTGAGCGCAAAAAACTCAAAGGCGCCTCGTATAACCAAACAACGGACGAAGCGGAAAACCCGATACTGCCTGACTACGGCAAGCATCCTCTCGTTGGTGTCGAAAAAATAGACTCCCACACCTTCAGGATAATCCTTACAACGAAGTACCCGCAGTTCATCTACTGGCTCGCAATGCCGTTTTTCTCGCCGATGCCGAAGGAGGCAGACCTGTTTTACAGGCAAAGCGTCCTCGCGAAGAGAAACATAACCCTCGACCGCTTCCCCATAGGCACCGGCCCCTACAGGATGGAATCCTACAAGCCCCAGATGGAGATGACCTTCGTCAAAAACGAAAACTTCCGCTTCGAGCGATACCCGTCCGAAGGAGAAGAAAAAGACAAACAAGCCGGACTGTTAGACGACGCGGGCAAACCCCTGCCGTTCCTCGAAAAGATAGTCTTTAAACTCGAAAAGGAAGACATCCCGAGGTGGAACAAATTTCTCCAGGGCTACTACGACCTCTCGGGCATAACCTCCGACAGCTTCGACCAGGCTGTTACAATGGGTCAGGGGGGAAAGACCGAGCTGACCCCGGCGATGAAGGATAAGGGCATAACTCTTCTGACCTCGGCGCGTCCCTCCACCTACTACTCCGGCTTCAACATGCTCGACCCGGTTGTCGGCGGATACACGGAAGATAAAAAGAAACTCCGCCGCGCCATAACCATAGCCCTCGACCACGAAGAATACATAGAGATATTCGCGAACGGAAGGGGCGTCCCCGCCATGGGGCCGGTTCCGCCGGGCATCTTCGGCCGCACGGAAGGCAAGGACGGCGTAAACCCCTTTGTCTACGACTGGGACGAAGAGAAAAAAAGGCCGAAAAGAAAATCCGTCGAAGAAGCGAAGAGGCTTCTCTCCGAGGCCGGTTACGAGAACGGCAGGGACAGACAGGGAAGGCCTCTTGTCATAACCTTCGACAACCCCTATACCGGAGTGGACGCCCAGTCTCTTATAAACTGGTACATAAAGAGATTCAAACTCCTGGGCATAAGGCTGGAGAACAGAACGACCGACTACAACAGATTTCAGGAAAAGATGCTCAAAGGCAACTTTCAGTTCTACGCCTGGGGATGGAACGCCGATTACCCCGACCCGGAAAACTTTTTCTTTCTCCTCGCCTCCGGAAACAGCAAGGTCAAGTATCAGGGAGAAAACGCCTCTAACTACTCCAATCTGCGGTTCGACGAGCTTTTCCGAGAAATGGAAAACATGGACAACTCGGAGGAAAGGCTTGGCATAATTAAAAAGATGACGCGCATCCTGAACGAGGATTCGCCGTGGACGTGGGGATTTCACCCCGTGGCATTCACCCTTTCGCACGGATGGGTAAAGAACTTGAAGCCCAACTCTATGGCCAACAACACCATGAAATACTACCGCATAGACCCTGAAAAACGAAGAGCGCTTCGCGAGGCGTGGAACGCTCCGAAGGTCTTCCCGATAATCCTCGCGATAATCGTCCTTGCGTTAGCAAGCCTTCCGGCCGTAATATCGGTTGGAAGAAAACTCGGGTTTATAAAAAGGCAGAGATGACAAGATACATCCTCAGAAGACTCTTCTACGCGATACCCATAATAATCGGGGTGAATATCCTCACCTCCGTGCTTTTCTTCTACGTCAACACCCCCGACGACATGGCGAGAAAAATCTTAGGCGAAAAAAACGTAACGATTGAGGCCGTCGAGGGCTGGAAACGCGAACGCGGCTACGACCTGCCGTTCGCCATAAACCAAGACGAGAATGGCCTCAAAAAAATCACCCAAACCATCTTATTCCAGAAATCCGTGCCGCTTCTCTGGTTCGAGTTCGGAAACTCCGACAGGGAAAACATAAACATAAAAGAGGAGATATTACGGAGGATATGGCCGAGCTTCGCCGTCGCGTTCCCGACGTTCGCTATCGGAATACTCGCGAGCCTCGTCTTCTCCATGCTCTTCGCCGCCGTGCGCGGCACGTATCTGGACGCCTGGGGAATCGTGCTTTGCGTCGTAATGATGTCGGTCTCGACCCTTTTCTACATAATAGGCGGACAATACTTCTTCGGAAAACTCCTGCGTCTTTTTCCCGTGTCCGGCTACGACATCGGCATCCACTCGTTTAAATTCCTCATTCTTCCCGTCGTAATAGGCGTCATAAGCTCCATAGGCGGCGGAGTGCGGTTCTACAGAACCGTCTTCCTCGAAGAACTCGGCAAGGACTACGTGAAAACAGCCCGCGCAAAGGGGCTTTCGGAAACGAGCGTGCTCTTCAAACACGTCATGAAAAACGCGATGATACCGATACTTACGAACGTCGTGGTGAGCATCCCGTTTCTCTTTTACGGCTCGCTCATCATGGAGAGTTTCTTCTCCATACCCGGACTCGGAAGCTTCACCATAAACGCGATAAACGCGCAGGACTTCGCCATAGTGAGAGGAATGGTTTATCTCGGCTCCATACTCTACATAATAGGGCTCGTAATGACGGACATAAGCTACACGCTCGTGGACCCTCGAATAAGGTTCGAGTGAAAAACCCATGCCGATAATACTCGCCACCGACTTCATAGTGTATCTCCTTTCCCTCTCTGCCGTCTTTTTCGCGGCCTTCGCGATAAAAAGACAAGGCAAGGCGTTTATCGTGTGGCGACGCATAAGGACTAACCGCCTCGCCGCCTTATCCACAATAGCGCTTGTGCTCTACGGACTCGTAGCGTTCTCCGACAGCGTAAGGTGGCGCGACGCGATAACGGACGAAAAAGGCGCGATACAAAAAACCGATTCAGGAGAAACCGTGTTCAGCCCGGAGCCCTTGAGCGTACTGGACAGGGTTTTTACGAAAACGCGCGAGGGAGTTGAAAAAACCTTTTCCGCGCCTCTCGCCGGCGCCCTCTTTGTAAAAGAAACAATCGAACTCCAGGACGGCGCGACAATAAGAGACTACCCAAAACTTAAATACCCCGGAACTCACCTCCTCGGCACGGACAAGGTCGGCGGGGACGTGTTCTTCGCCGCGATAAAAGGAATAAGGACGGGAGTCGTGATAGGCGCCGGAACGACGGTCGTCATGATACCCTTCGCAATACTCTTCGGCGTATTAGCGGGATACTACGGAAGGTGGATTGACGACATAATACAATACACCTACACGACCCTCTCATCCATACCGGGGGTGCTTCTCATAGTGGCCTTCATGCTGATATTCGGCACGGAAGGCTATCAAGGCGGAATCGTAACGGATAAAGACCTCACCCTCTCCGTA
>JBAQMW010000299.1:0-5005 GCA_049303155.1 Thermodesulfobacteriota bacterium
CCCATTTCCCTGACCGTAACGTCGGGGGTTAACTGCTCGTCCAGAGGCTTATCCAACTTATGGGTATGCCAGTTGAATCTCCTTACGTCATACGGGCAGTAGGTCGCGCAGGTGAATGTGCCGACGCATCTATTGTAGACCTGCACGTTAAGACCGTCCTGGTTGTGGTATGTGGCGTAAACCGGACACGCGGTTTCACACGGGGCCTTTCCGCAATGCTGGCACATAACCGGGATGAACTTCACCTTCACATCGGGATAGACGCCCTCCACGTATCTTTCTATCCTTATCCAGCTCATCGTCCTGGCCTTGATTATCTCGTCTTTGCCCACTGCCGGAATATTATTCTCGGCATGACAGGCGGTAACGCAAGCCTCGCATCCGTTACATCTGTCGAGGTCAACCACCATAGTCCACTTGTAGTCGAATTTTTCATAATAGCCGGGAACCCTTAATCTCCTCAGGCGCTCCGAAATCCTTTTGAATATCCCGTCCACTTATATAATCTCCTTGCCGAACTTTTCAAATTCTTCGGACGATATCGTTTGGACGATATTTCTTCCGAGTTCCTTTGTTACACCCTCGGTCTTTGCCAGTTTTTCATTTGCGCCGGTGCGGACAAGTTTTACGCGCGTGGAATTCAGAGCAACCGACCCTGTCCTCGAATCCTCTTTGTACGGGAGTATGTCAATTGGGTTCACACCCCTGTCCTTTGCGTATCTCCCCAAGTGCGTATGCCCCTGACCGATCGGAACGGCCACCGCATCGGGCCTGATGCCCGGATATAAATATGCCTGAAGAGTGATTTTGCCGAACGGAGACTCTACTTCAATGAAGTCCCCTTGTTTTATCCCTAATGCTTCGGCGGTCTTGGGATTTATCTCAAGCCAGCTTCCCCATGTCATAGAGGTCATCGGGTCGGGCAATTCCTGCATCCACGGCAGGTTTGCGTGCCTTCCGTCGCCAAGACCATGGTGGGGATAAAGCACGAGGTAGAACGGGTATTCCTTATCATTGCCTTCGAAAGCGGACGGCCTTGCCGGCAATAGCCGGGCGGCCGTGTTCGGCGATACCGCGGTCTTTTTCGCCGGCGCCGTCTCCTTCCACCATCCTCCGGTTGCAAGCATCTTCAGCCAGAAATCAGGAAACCCGAGCGTTCCGGCGGAAAGTTCCTTATTTTTATTGTAAAGCTCTTTCCAGCCTGATTTAAGATAATCCTCGAAAGAATCGGACTTAAGCCGTTCCTTCATACCGAAGCCTATCTTCGAAGCAAGAGCGAGGAATATGTCGCCGACCCCGCGGGTATTGTTGACCGGGCTCACAACAGGCTGCATAACCGTGGAAACCGGATACCCTACAGAAGGAGACGCAAACCCGTCCCCCCAGTCCTCAAGCGAGTGGTGCGCCGGCAGCACAAGGTCAGCCATCGCGGTAGTCTCGTCAATAAAGCCGGAGAAACTGACTATAAAAGGAATCTTATTTAGCGACTCTTTCGCATTCGCGGCATTAGGCGTCGCATAGAGCGGATTTGCGTTATGAACTATAAGCGCGCTTACCTCCGAAGAATTCGCCGCTTTTAACAGCGCGCCAACGCCCTTTTTAAAGTCAATTGTCTCTTTACCGAGCAAAGAGCTTGAATTAACGACCACCCCTCCCTTTACGCCGATGCTGCCCGCAAGGTGGTTAAGTATGTTTACGGCCACGGCGCAGGAAACCCCGTCCGCATAAGACAAAGCCCCGTCGCCGGCAATGGCAAGGCCGGGTTTTCCTTCCATGAATGCCGCGGCTAATTCTTCTATCTTCTCCGCCGGAACATCTATGAGCAAGGCCGTTTCAGAGGGCGCATACACGGAAAGCAGAGACCGCCATGTTCCGGCATCGCCGCCTTTGTAATAGCCTCTTTTGATTATAGTGTGGGCTATGGAGAGGGCAAGCAGAGCCTCTCCGCCGGGCCTTACGGGTATCCACTCGTCCGCGTTGCCCCCGGTCAAAGACAGCCGCGGCTCTATCTGCACAAGACGTCCCCTCGTTTTCCTGTCGCTACCCTGGCGCATCTCGCCATAGCCGCGGCTGAAGTTAACCGGCGAAAGCCATGTGCTTGAGAAATCAGCGCCGAACGAAAGCAGGTAGTTCGTATTTGCGATGTCGTAATGAGGGGTTTCCTTGACGCCCATCGTGGTTTGATTCGCGTAGGCAAGGTTTCTGTGTTGAAAAAGCTCGTAAGGCGCGATGTGGGGCGAGCCGTAGGCCGACATAAAGGCAGAGATAAGTTTAAGTTTGTGGCCTGACATCGGAGCGGTCAAAAGCCACAGTTTATCGGCAGCGCCGGCCTTTTTAAGTTCCCCGAACTTTTTTCCGAGCATATCAAGCGCCTCGTCCCAAGAAATCTCGACGAAGTCCGCGCTCCCGCGCCCGCCCCTTCTCTTAAGAGGCCCTTTAATCCTGTCCGGGTTATAAAGGGTCTGAAGAGCGGAGTGCCCTCTGGCGCAAAGCCCTCCTTTGTTGACGGGATGTTTGGGATTACCCTCTATCTTCTTCGCCCTGCCCTCCATTATCTTAACGAGAGCGCCGCATCCGGCGCCGCACTCGGTGCAGAGCGTGGCGTACCAACTTGCAACCCCTGGGATAATATCCTCGGGCGGAATAAGGTATGGTATGAGCTTCGCCCCGGGCGGCTTCTGAACGCGGCCGAACATGAAACCGAGCCCCACTCCGGCGGTGCCGACGCCCAAATATTTCAGAAAATCCCTTCTCTTCATCTATCCTACCGTACCCGCATTATTTGTCTTTACCTCCTCTCCCCTTCGGGGGAGAGGAATGAGGTGAGGGGGTTTTATTTTCTTTTTCACCAAACCGTAATCAATGTCGAAGCGCAATAAAGAAAAAAACCGCTTCGTTTGGCGTTTGAATTATCAGTTTCTGTCATTGCGAGGGGCTTTATCCCGAAGCAATCTCAAGAAACGAGATTGCTTCGCTTTGCTCGCAATGACTCGGTTCCCTACCCAAGGGCCGCTACGTATGACAGGTCCAACAGTCTCGTCCGTTTTTTACCGGAGTTCCGATATACTTCTCTGCCTCGTTCGTATGACAGTTAAGACACCAACCCATCTTTAAAGGAGAAACACTTACATAGGGAATATCTAATAAAGAAGTCTTCTTGGTAATCCTATCCATCTTCGCAACATCGCCGTGGCACCGTTGGCACGGCACGCCTGCCTTTACATGCCTCTTGTGCGGGAAATAGACGTGGTCGGGGAGATTATACACTTTCACCCACGGTATGGGCTCTTTCTTTTCCCAATAAGACGCAAGTTTTTGGATTAGAGGGGAATCGGTCTTTATTACGGAGTGGCAGCCCATGCACCTTTGCACGTTAGGCACTCCCGCCACTTTGGACCTGTCGGCGTAGATGTGGCAGTACATGCAGGGAATCTTGTTGTCCCCCGCGTGAATACGGTGGCTGAAAGGGATAGGTTGCTCAGGGCTCTTGCCGGAAAAGTAAACGTCGTTGACCTTATAGCCAAGGCCAAAGGTAAACACGAAGATTATCGCGGACAGGACAAGGATTTTCATATCACTGTTGCTCCGGCAGACCACGCTTGCAAAACGCGGTTCGGCACATTATGCTCCGTAAGACAACAAAAAACCCTGCTGTGCCATGCAGGCTGACTCAGGGTTTTTCTTTAAGATAAAATGGTCTTTTATAAGAATAAATAACCACGACCGGCGCTAATATATAATAACTATAAACCGTTGTCAATGGTTTTGTATGGCTCGAATTACGATTTAGGAATTGCGCCTAATGCGGCTTTGTTATTCCCGCCCCCGCATCAAATACCGGGTAAACTCACGCGGAAATCCGGAGAAAGAATTTACGGAAAGGAGCGGATTCTATAAAAGCATGCAGGGCAACGAGAGACAAAAAACAATGCTTTTTCAGCGGAAAATTCAGCCGCCGACGTTTCTTATCATCTCCAGCGTTTCCTTTGCAATCGCCTCGTCTATCTTCTCTATGGCAAACCCGGCGTGCACTATCACGTAGTTACCTATGCACAGGTTATCCACAAGAGAAATGTTAATCTTGTTCTTTACGTTAGCGGTCTCTACGACGGCTGAATCACCGTCTATTTTTACAACCTTACACGGAACGCCAAGGCACATTGTATTTTCCTTTACAATCAGCATGTTGTGAGTAAAACATAATGTTGCATATCAGCTAAAATCAGGAACTTTTATCTTCTCCAGAGCAATTATGGCCTGACCCAAAGAAAGGCCTCCGTCGTTGGGCGGCACATTTTCGCTGTGAAAAACTTTAAATCCCTCTTTTTCAAGCAAATTAGCCGCTTTTTCAAGGAGTAAAACGTTCTGAAACGCCCCGCCGCTTAACACAACCCGGCGTATGTCCTCGTCTTTTTCATTTATCGCCTTGACAGTCATGAGTATCATCTCGGCCACGGTATTATGAAACTTCATTGCAATACGCGAAACCTCGACCCCGAGTTTGATGTCTTCCACGAGCCGGCTTATGAGAGGCAAGACGTCGAGTTCGAGGTACCCGTTTTTATCAACGTCCATGACAAAATGATAACTCTCGTTAATCCCCCCTAACCCCCCTTTGGAAAAGGGGGTATCCTTGAATTCTATACCACAAGAGGCGGCCTTTTCAAGACATATCGCGGCCTCGGCCTCGAAAGTCGCGTAGTCATTCAAACCAAGAATTGACGCTACCGCGTCAAAGAGTCTGCCGCAGCTCGACGTAAGAGGCGTATTTATCCGGGTCTTGCACATGGCCATAACTATTTCTATCTTCTTTTTTTCGAACCTCTTGACAAAAAAAGCCGCTTTTTCCGGAAGTTCATCTCCATAGAGAGAGTAAAGATAGCTTATCGCCATCCTCCATGGCTCCTTTATCGCCTTTTCTCCTCCGGGCATCGGAATATATTTAATCTGCCCCTTTCTTATAAAATAACCCCTGCTCGCCAATAAAAACTCCCCTCCCCATACG
>JBAQMW010000300.1:0-2972 GCA_049303155.1 Thermodesulfobacteriota bacterium
CGTATGGCCTGAGGTATTTCTGTCCATCATAGAGAGGATAAAATGATACTCGAAAAGATACTGGAAGGCCGCGGCAAGAAGATTTTCAAGACCGTTATTTACGTTGCCATGGGGCTTTTGGTAATTGCTGATTTCATAATACCGAAGCATCACGTGATATTTCCGTGGGACGCGATTCCCGGCTTCAACGCAGTGTACGGCTTTATCTCGTGCGTCGCCATTATAGTGGTATCAAAACTTCTCGGAAAATTGTGGCTGCAGAAAAGCGAGGACTATTATGATTGATTGGATTCACCCGGGAGCGGTACTGATAGCAGGCTCGGTCTTGATACCTTTTTTCAAGGGCAGGGTAAAGCAGGCTTACTTGCTTTTATTGCCCACGCTTGCGTTCTTAAGCGTTTTGAACATGAGCGAGGGCATTTACGGGACGTATCACATCCTTGGGCAGGAACTGATATTCGGCAGGGTGGATAAACTTTCGCTCGTGTTTTCATACATATTTTCGCTCACTGCTTTTATTTCGATGTGCTACGGGCTGAATTTCAAAAAAGACGGTCATCACATAGCAGGCTTTGTTTACGCGGGGAGCGCCATCGGGGTCGCGCTCGCCGGGGATTTTCTTACGCTCGTCATATTCTGGGAGTTCATGGCGTTTTCTTCGGTATTCCTGATACTTTACCGGAAGACGGACGCGGCTTACGGGGCGGCGTTCAGATACATATTGGTGCATGTCTTCGGCGGGGTGTGCCTCATAGGAGGGGCTGTGATGGTCTATGCGCAGACCCATAGCTTCGCCTTCAACCCAATGGAACTCGCGGGGCCGGGCGCCGCGCTCATACTCATCGCTTTCATCATTAACGCCGCCGTGCCTCCTTTAGGGGCATGGCTTCCGGACGCCTATCCCGAGGCGACGATAAGCGGCGCCGTATTCATGTCGGCGTTCACGACAAAGAGCGCGGTATACGCCCTCGCGAGGGGCTTTGCCGGGACGGACATTCTTATATTGCTTGGCGTCATAATGGCGATATACGGCGTTATCTACGCTGTCTTGGAAAACGACATAAGAAGGCTTCTGGCCTATCACATCATAAGCCAGGTCGGCTACATGGTGGCGGCGGTAGGCATCGGCACCCAGATGGCGATAAACGGCGCCGTCGCCCATGCCTTCGCCCATATACTCTATAAGGGGCTTCTCTTTATGGGCGCGGGAAGCATCATCTATATGACGGGAAAGAGAAAACTCTCCGAACTCGGCGGGCTCTACAAGACAATGCCGCTTACCTTCACGCTTTACATGGTCGGGGCCTTTGCCATATCGAGCGTGCCGTTTTTCAGCGGCTTCGTGAGCAAATCCATAATCGTATCGGCGGCGGCAGAAGAGCATCTTAGTTATGCGTGGCTGTTTCTAACGCTCGCTTCCTCCGGAACTTTCCTTTCCGTAGGCCTGAAGCTCCCTTATCTCGCCTTCATGGCCGAGGACAAGAAAATCAAGGCCGAGGACCCGCCGTTGAATATGCTGATTGGCATGGGCATGGCCGCTTTCATGTGCGTATTCATCGGGCTGTATCCGAAGTTTTTATACGATATGCTTCCCTATCCGATTCATTACGCCTCTTACACGGCGGAACATCTCGTGTGGACGTCCGAGATACTGCTCTTTACGTGGCTCGGTTACTATTTGTACATAAATAAACTCGTGGGCAAGACCATGATAAGCCTCGACACGGATTGGTTTTACAGGAAGGGCGCGCGCGTTTTCATGTGGGTGGATAAAAACGTCATAGCGGCCGGCGACGATGTGGTCAGCAACTCCTACAAAACACTCGTCCTGAAGTTCGGCAACCGGCTCTCCGGCGCCTCGATTAAGTTCGACGTAGAGGTGGTTGACGCTTTGGTGAACGCGGCCGGCAAACTCATGACAGGGTTGTCGATAGTTTTGCGCCGCATACAAACGGGGCTTGTGCACGATTACGCGGTTTCCATCTTCGTAGGGCTTCTTGTGCTTCTGAACCTCTTCTTTTTCCTTTCTTAAAAGGCAGTTCCTCTCATGGGTGACAAAATCGACATACTTTGTCCCGCCAAGGTAAACCTCTTTCTCAAGGTCATGGGGAAGCGCGATGACGGCTATCACGAGATAATATCGCTCATGCAGCCGGTCGAACTCTTTGACGAGATTATTCTTACGGTCTCGGACGGAGACGGGATAACCTTGAAGTGCGACACCGCGTCTATTCCGTCCGGGCAGGAAAATCTCGCGTGGAAGGCCGCGGATTTATTTTTAAGGGAGACGGCGATAAAAAGAGCCGTCTCGATTGTCTTAAAGAAAAGAATACCGTCCGGCGGCGGCCTCGGCGGAGGAAGCAGCGACGCGGCCGGGGTTTTAATGGGGCTGAACGAGATTTTAGGCGCGGGGCTTAACGAGGAACGGCTCAAGCTCATTGCCTCTCTGCTCGGCTCTGACGTGCCTTTTTTCATATTAAAGGGGCCGGCCTTTGCTTATGGCAGGGGCGAGATATTGGAAAGGGCGACTCTGCCGTTGCTTTATTACGTCCTTATTAATCCCGGAATTCATATCTCGACTGCCTGGGCCTACGGCAATTTATCCTTGACAAAGAAAACCAAAGATAATATCCTAATTGTTTCAAAAGGTTTGGTCGAATCAAAAGAAAAGATAGCCGGACTGCTCGAAAACGACCTCGAAGGCGCGGTCATTGGCGAGTATCCGGTCATAGCCGTGTTAAAGGGTCTTTTATTGGACTGCGGCGCGAAAGGCGCCCTCATGAGCGGGAGCGGCTCGACTGTTTTCGGTTTGTTTTTCGAGGAACGCGAAGCCGAAGAGGCGATAACGCGGCTAAAGGGAAAACTCCCGGCGAATTGCGAGATTTTTTTGGCTAGGGGACTGTCCCAGATTTACGGACTTCGTCCGCCATTATTATAGGCGGACGAAGTCGTAGAATCGGGACTGTCCCCGG
>JBAQMW010000301.1:0-1835 GCA_049303155.1 Thermodesulfobacteriota bacterium
GCGTAGAGTGGGCTGAGCGTCGGCCACCGGCACGCCCTGCCCGTCCTTGCCGCAGGTGCCTATGCCGAAACCCAAGTCGTTCGACACCATGTCTATCGTCTTCAAGACTTCGGGGCCGTTGCCCGTAAGGGTCGCGCCGCGAACAGGCTCGCAGACCTTGCCGTTTTCTATCATGTAGCCTTCCGAAACCTCGAACACGAAATCCCCGTTAACCGTATTCACCTGCCCGCCTCCCATCTTTTTGACGAAGAGGCCTTTTTCGACGCCCTTTGGAACGTCCTCGGGCAAACCGTCTCCCGGCGCTATCATAGTGTTGGTCATGCGCGGTATGGGACGGTGGCGATAAGATTCGCGCCTTCCGTTGCCGGTTGATTTCTTGCCTTCTTTCATGGCAGTCAACCTGTCGAACATATAACCCTTGAGAACGCCTTTTTCTACGAGCACGGTTCTTTGCGTCGGGCTTCCCTCGCCGTCGAAGAAAGACGAACCCCGTTTATTCGGAATGGTGCCGTCGTCTATTACGGTTATGAGGGGAGAGGCGACTGTCTCGCCGAGTTTCCCGGAATAGACCGAGAGTTTTTCTCCCGTCAAATCAGCCTCGAGCCCGTGGCCGACCGCCTCGTGTATCATCGTGCCTCCGGCCGAACTCGAGAGCACGACAGGCATCTTTCCCGCCGGGGCCTTTCTCGCGCTAAGCATGGTAACGGCGAGTTTCCCGGCTTTTTCGGCTATGAGTTCCGGCGGGTTTTCATCGAACATCTCAAGACCCAAAACGCCTCCGGCCGGTTCGTAGCCCGTCTGTATGACCGAATCTTTGGCAGCCACCACAAAACAGAAATATACGAGATAGTTGAGTTCCTCCTCGACCCACTCGCCGAGGGAATTCACTATCGCGATATTTTTTTGACTATCGCCATACGCAACCTTTACCTGCTTTACGGCGTTACTGACGCCTCGGCCGGCAAGGTTGCCTCTCTTCACGAGTTCTATCTTGGTTTGGAGAGGAATGTCCATTGCCTTTTTCTTTATCGAAAAACCAGGGGCAACGTCTTTTCTTACGAGAGATATGTCCTTTTCGAAAGAACCTTTGCCGACCGCGTTAGCCGCCACCGAAGCCGCTGTCAAAAGCCCTTCTTCGGTCAACTCGTTCGTGTAAACGTAATAGGTCTTATAGTCCTTTATGACCCTTATGCCGCATCCGGCGTCCCTGCCCGATACGACCTTCTCAATCCTGTCCTCTTCGCAAGAAATGGAGGTCGAAGAGGTATCCTCCATGTATAAGTCGCAGAACTCTCCGCCGTGAGACAGAGCCTTCTTTATAACCTTGAAAGGGTCGAAACCTTTTACGATAGTCATCGCATCCTCCTTGACAGAATATAACATTGAGGTAAAAGAGCGTCAAGAGCGGCGGTTTTTATTAAATAAAAACCGCCTATGGAACGGACAAACGAAAGTTGACATGTTCTGATAAAATACTATATATTACAGAGAAGGCTTACGGATTCGAACTGTTTGAATTTGCGGTATTTTTCCCGGCCTGATATATAGGATTGAGGATTAATCAAAATGGGTATCGACGAATTACTAATCAAGGATATCGTTCAGCGGGTTCTCTCCGTAGCCAAGCCGGACAAGATTATTCTCTTTGGCTCTGCCGCAACGGGCAAGATGACCCGCGACAGCGACATTGACCTTCTTATCGTAGAAGCAAACACTGATAACAAACGCGAGGAGTATGTCCGCATCCGCCGGGCGCTGAGTGGTATGGGCTATCCCTTTGACATCATCTTCATCGCCACGCAGTGGTTCGAAGAGAGCAAGGACGTCATCGGCGG
>JBAQMW010000302.1:0-12729 GCA_049303155.1 Thermodesulfobacteriota bacterium
GAATAAAACCGTGCGTATTCGCCGCCGAGACTCAGAAGTTCCTCGTGCCTGCCGATTTCCACGATTTTTCCGTTGGATAGAACAACAATCCTGTCCGCGTTTTTTACGGTCGCAAGCCTGTGGGCTATGACGAAGGTTGTCCTGTCCTTCATAAGATTGTCGAGCGCCGCCTGTATCTTGTGTTCCGATTCGCTGTCAAGCGAGCTTGTCGCCTCGTCAAGGATAAGTATGGGCGCGTCTTTCAAGATGGCCCTTGCAATGGAAAGCCTCTGCCTTTCGCCGCCCGAAAGCCTCGCCCCGGCTTCGCCTATGACCGTATCGTAGCCATTCGGCAGTTTCGATATGAAATTATCTGCGTTTGCAAGTTCTGCGGCGCGTTTTATTTCCTCAAATGTCCTTTTGCCGTCGCCGTAGGCGATATTGCTCTTTATGGTGTCGTCAAAAAGTATGACGTCCTGCGACACTATGGAAATTTGGCGCCTGAGCGTTTCGAGGGTAAATTCCCTTATATCGGTTCCGTCTATAAGAATCGCCCCTTTTGTTACGTCATAGAACCTGGGCAAGAGATTTACGAACGTAGTCTTTCCTGCGCCGCTTGCCCCGACAAGGGCGACCCTCTCTCGTTTCCTTACAACGAGGTTTATATCGTTCAGCACGCTTTTTTCCCCGTAATTAAAACATACTCCCCTGAACTCGACGGTCTCGTTCAAGGCGCCGAGCGTCTTTTCCCCGGGCTTTAAAACCGGCTCCTCCGCGATATCCATGACCTTAAAGACCGACGTGGCGGCGACAATGCCCTGCTGGATGTTGAACTGCATCCCGCTCAATGGCTTCGTAGAGCGATAAAGCATAAGAATGGCGGCAAAAAATGACAGGAACGCCTCCGGCGTCAGCGTTCCGCTGTTTATCCTGTACGCCGCATACCATATAGTGAGGGCGAAACCGATTGCCCCCACGGTCTGCATAATGGCCGGCGATAGGCCTCTTATCCTGACCGTCTTGACTGCCTGCCTTGTAAGTCTTTCGTTCTCCTTCCTGAATCTCGACGCCTCGTAACCTTCCATGCAAAATGCCTTCACAATCCTTATGCCCGAAGCCGCCTGATGCACAAAAGAGGTAAGGTTCCCCATGGAATCCATCCCTTTTCTTGACAGGTTCTTCATCTTTCTGCTCAGTTTAATTGCAGGATATACGGCAAGCGGAAACGTGACTAAGGCGACGAGAGCGAGTTTCCAGTCCATCGCCACTACAACGCCTACGAGCACGACTATCGAAAATATTTCTTTCGGTATGGCGACAATATCAGTCGCTGTCCTCGAAAGGAAGGTAACGTTGTGCATGAGTTTCGAGGAAATCTTCCCGGTGGAGGTTCGAGTAAAATAACCGAGCGGCAATCTCATCATGTGTTCGTAGAGTTTGTTCCTCAGGTCCGCGATCATCCTCTGGCTGACATAGCCCATGTGGTATATGTTGCCGTAAGAGGCCATGCCGTTTATGATTGAAATTATTATTATCGAAAAAGGGATGTAGAATATAAGGTCTTCCCTCGCTACGCTCATATTAAGCGGCTCGAATTTTACGACATCCTGACCTCCCGGCGCGAAAAGTATCATTATGGACGGCCCGACGAGATACGCGAGGGTCCCGTTCGTAACGGCAAATACGACCATGCACAAAACCGCGAGAACGAGCCGGAGCCGGTATGGCTTAATAAATTTTAACAGCCTCAAATATATGCGCATAAGGGTCTATATCCTGAAATTCAAGGGAAGATCCTAACTTTTACAGGTTAAGAAAGGGATTGACTCGTATCATGAAGCTAGAAATTTCTCCATCCCCATCGCCCTTACCCGTTCTTCCAACTCATCATAATTGGCTATGGTCTTGCGAAGGTCCTGAATCATGACCGAATATTCCGTCCGCCCGGGAAGCACGTATGGAACCCCGAGAAAAGCGCAAATACGTTCGAAGAACGCGGCGCGATCCTCCAGAAACTGCTCATATGTAACCTCGAGCACATCAAAACCGCGCTCCCTCAGGCGCTGTTTCTCTTGTTTGACCATTTTCAGTTCCCATTTAACTAGCATCCCAAATTCATCCAATGGAAGCACAAAGGAACGACTGTCCGGCTGAAAATTCTTCCGGTTATATGCCCCTCGCTGATTAGCAACCATTCCGGAAATCACTTGTCGAACGGCATTGGTGCGCTCGAGATATATGACGCGATAGTTACGCTTGAAAAGATGCTTGCAGAGAGAAGGCCACTCATCAAAATGATTTGACAACACTTTGAATCCAAAAGACCGCTCACCGCCGACAATTCTCTGCTCTGCCAATTGAAGATACCTGCCAATCAGCCTTCCGACAGAATAAGGAATAAATCCGACAAAATAGAACTTGCCCATTTTGACGTACTGCCTTGACCATACGTCGAAAGGAGGAAACAGATACTGAGATTCGATATGCCTATAAAAATCCTTCCCGTATTTCCGATAGGCATCCATAAGCCTTGGCGCTTTCTCGAGCTGAATGAAAAGCTCTTGCAGCGTAGAAATATCGGGATGCTTCCCCAATTCATCTATGATAGCCGTTGAACCGGTTCGCCCCCGCGTAAACACGAAGAAATTGGCATTCATTCGATTAAACAGCCTTTCGAGTTTGCGACATTGACGTCAATAAAGGTCAGAATTTTTTTCAGATCTAAGTTTGACAGAGGCGCATAAGGCTCTCTTTCCTCTTTATAAACCTTGGGATATTTAGAACTGAAGAGCTCTCTCCTGCCAAGAAAATCTTTAGCTATGCGGCGCTCTATTGGGTATGTCCTTGCAACAACCCTCTCTATCAACTCGTCATCAATAGTCTCTATAATCTTTCTGCCGTCACCGCCCACAAGATCAAAGAGGCGTTCGTAGGCCTCGCTCTCACTGAGGCCGGGGTTGGTTGACTTTATGAAATTTATCACGTCACAGTTTTTTCTTGGTGGTGATACATTCCGGTCACCTACCGATACCATACCGCCTGGCGCCTCCATGCCGAGAGCGTCAAAGAAATCATCCAGCAGACCGGAGTCCTTAAACATCTCCTTCTCAAAGGTCTTTATCAAGATATTCTCTCTACCAAAGATATCCGCCAACTTGTAAATATTTTCCAAGTCCGACGCATAGCTGTTATCTGCCAGAAATTCCTCCAGCGATATGGGGGCTATCGTCCAAGTACCGTTAAAGAGCTTGCTGCGTTCACCCCAAAGGGATGAGAGGTATTCTATGCAGTTACGGAGATAACAAATCACCTTAACGTCATATTTCTTCAGCTCTTCGCAGCTCAAGAAATCAAGGTGATTATTCAGGAACAACATCTCCTCGGAAATCAGTGTTCTCTGACATCTCGTTTTCTTTACGGCTTCAAAAAACTTCCCATGAAGCTCTTTATTAGATACAAATCGCCCGTTGGTCCTTATCCTGAAGGGATCTTCATCAATAACAGGATATAAGAGGCCGGCCTTTTCAAGGGAGCCCCTGTTGACATAGAAGAACTCCTGAATAGCGGTTGTGCCCGTCTTAGGCGAACCTATGTGTATATAAAGCATTTTTTTCATTTGCCAATTTTCATGGCAGGGTTTCCCACAACCTTTGTCCCTGGTTCCACATCTTTTACAACGACTGCGCCCGCCCCGACCACGGCCCCTTCACCTATTGTTATCCCCGGCAATATAACCGCGCCAGCGCCGATGGATGCCCCCTTTTTAACAACTGTCCTTTCCATCTTCCAGCCCTTGGACCTTGACTTGGGGTAACGGTCGTTGGTGAAACTTACATTGGGCCCTATAAAGACGTCGTCCTCCACCGTTATGCCGTCCCAAAGCTGAACGCCCGACTTTATCGTAACCCTGTCTCCTATCGTCACATCGTTTTCTATAAAACAATGGGAACAGACGTTGCAATCGTCACCTATCACGGCGCCCTCAAGAACCACGCAGAACTGCCATATATTGGTGTTCTTCCCTATATTCCTTGTCTGTATATCCGATGTCTTATGAAGCATTTTTTAAATGGTATTTTTCCAATTTTCTTGCCGCCCTTTCCTTGTCGATGAAAAGGCTTAAAAAGGGCACCTCAGATAAATAGGCAGTAGCGACATACCTGAGATACTTAAACCTGACCGGAAATCTCCCGGGACCTGTTTTACTCTTTGACAGTTTACTCTTTGACAGTTCATTGTCTTCAAGCGCATAAAAGGCGTAAGAGGGGTTTTCGTTTTCACAGCCGATAAGCTTCAAACCCAGAAGGCCCTCTAATATTTCGAACCTTTCTTCCCATCTCCCCTTTTTTTCGATTGCCTCCCGGCACTCTCTTACGCACCTCTCCCTTAGAGAGTCGTCCGAAAGGAGCCTTTTGCATTTCTCTCTCATATCGAACCTGTCCTTATAGATAATCGCTTCGATGACCTCATCCGACAGGCGCTCGCCAAAAAGCTCATCCCAATCGGGCTTTTTTTCCATGACAAGACAGGAGCTCGAGGCCATAATGTCCATTACCCTCCAGGAAAAAGAAGTAACGGCCTGCGGGTGGGATATATTGATGGATATCTTGGAGGAGTTATAAATCCTTGAGTTTTCCTCAAGGCTGAAGACCGGCGTCTCGTCAAAGCGCCCGGAAAGGGCAAGGTCATATGAAGAGATATTGTTCCAACTGCTGTCTCCATATATGACAAGGCCAAGGTCGGCGATGGCATCAAGATATTTAAGGCGGTCTTCCCTGATATAGACGGCCTTTACCGTTTCGAAAATCTCATGGAACCTGTTTTCATCCATCCCGGGAGATAATTCTTGAAAAAGCCTGTGGGGGTTATAAAAATAGTCGCTCTTAAGCGCCAGGTAAATTTCGGAAACAAGCTTTTTGTCCGGAACGGACTTTAATCGCGAGCCGGCGTTAAAGTTGGTGCCTATAAAAGATATATTGTTTGTCTTGGGGAGCTTTTCAGCCTTAACATTTGTTGCGGGAGGAAAGTAGGCATACCCGGCCAAATCGAAGTTTCCTTCGAAAAAACTCCTATACATCTGTTCACTGTATCGCTGAAAACCAAGGTAGAAGAACCTTTCCCTCTTGTTCTTCAAGGCTTCCTTGTTCCAGAAATACTCCGGATTATCGGCATCAAGGATACATAGCTTTCCGTCTACCTCGTCCCACATCTCTGCCGGAAAGGCATTATTAAAAGAAAGGACAAGGTCGGGGGAGAAGCCGTCTATCTTCTCTTTAAAAAAACCGAGGCGCCCTTTATCAAGGCTAAAACTAAAGCCCTGCCTTTTAATGTACCTGTCTATATTCACAAGAACAACGTCATTGCCGTTCTCGAGGAACTTGTCCTTAAGTCCGTCATAGAGAGAAGGTATGTTCCGCCTGGAACCTCCAAAAAAATAACATATTAAAACCTTTGCCATTGTCAACTCTCTCCCTTTACGGCTTTTAAAAACTCGTTATAATCATGGATATAATCACCCGCATGATAATGGCTATCTGCGAGCACCAGAATCACGCACTTCTCGGAGAAACCCTTCAACTCTCTCCAGACAAGGTCCTTTATATGGATTCCAAAGTCATCCCTGTCGAGAACTATATCCTCCCTGCCGCCTTTACCGTCATCAAGGGAGAGGGTAAACGAACCGTTCAGGCATACTATCACCTGCTCGAGGCTCCTGTGGGCATGGCGCCCCCTTATGCCGTCGTTTGTCGGGTTTGAGATAAAGTAACACCTTTTCACATCAAAGGGAATGTCGCGGTCCCTACCCATCTCAAGGGGAACAAGGTCGCCTCGCCCGTCAGTGAATTTTTTAAAATTAATTTTCCTGTATAGCAACTGATAACCCCGCCTTCCCTTAGCCGGACTTAAGCCTCGCCGCCTTTGACAAGACTTGGCCGCGGCCCCTGCCATCTGTTTTTTTAAAAACAGGAATTGATAAAAACATGAAAACTTTCCTGTCCATCTTTTTGCTCCACTTCAGAACCTTCACCCCGAACAACCTTAAATATGCCTTGTATCTTTTGTTGCTCCCCCTTTTGCCGACCTCAAGCAAAAAAGGAATGCCTAATCTTTTGTTGAAGGGCATCTGGTCTCTAAAATTCTGTCCGTAGCCGTGCTCTTCCGCATAGCCCTTTTCATTCATCAGGGTCTTGAAACCCTTCTCATGCATACCGGTCTGTTTAATGGCATTACTGCCATGCCACCGGTAAGAGAAAAGAGGCCTGTCAACGTATTTAAGTTTTGCAACCTTGGAGAGCTGGAGCATAAGATAATAATCCTCCAGGGGGCCGTCCTCCGAATAGCCGCCCATCCTATCTATAAGCTCCTTTCTAACAAGATAACCGTTTGGAACATAGTTCCCTTGCAATAGACTCTCGTATGTGCCGAAATCTTCCGAGTTAAAGTCCACATCGGACCTTGCCCGCTTAAGCTTATCGGCGAAGGTCAAGAACCTGGCATGGGCCTTGTCATAAACATTGTCTCTCTTGGAGTTCCAGAAACACCTCCTGCCTCTGTCATCAATAATATAGTTATCACCCACGGCCAGGCCATAATCGTTATTCTCGGAAAGAAAGCCGTAAAGGGTCTCAATGGCATCGGCTTCTGCCATGTCATCGGAGGCAATGATATAGACATATTCACCCCTCGCCAAAGCAAGGCCCCTGTTAAGAGTCTTGATAATCCCCTCGTTTTCCTTGCTGATATACTCAACCCTCTTAAACCTCTCCCTGCACTCGGGAAGCTTGGAGACTATAACATCGCCGGTGCCGTCACTGGAGCCGTCATTAACAACAATAAGCTCCATGTTGCCATAGGTCTGGTTGATCAATGAATCAAGCGTCTCTCCTATATAATCCGCGTGATTGTAGGCAGGGATTACAATAGAGACAAGGGCTCCTTCGAACTCTTTACCCCTGCCATTCATTCAAAGCCCTCACTACCTTCTCCATCTCCTCCCCTGTAATAACCGGCGAAATGGGGAGGCTTAAAACTGCCTCCGAGAGTTCCTCTGCCAAAGGCAGTCTCAAAGTTGCGAACTCTCTGTATGCACCCTGCTTATGGATTGCCACCGGGTAGTGAATCTGTGTGGCTATGCCCCTTTCCTTGAGGTAGCCCTGCAGACTGTTCCTGGCATCTCTGAGCCTTGTCCTTATAACAAAGAGGTGCCACACTGAAGACTCCCTGTTACCAAGCACCCGTGGCAATATCAGCTCCGGGTTTTTTATATTCTCCAGATAAAAATCCGCCACATCCCGTCTCTTTGAGTTCTCACCCTCCAGATACTTAAGCTTTACCCTCAGCACCGAGGCCTGAACCTCATCGAGCCTGGAGTTCATACCCTTATGTTCATGATGGTACTTCTCCGTGCTTCCGTAGTTGCCAAGGGCTCTTATCTTCTCTGCCAGACCCTTGTCATTGGTGGTAACTGCCCCGCCGTCTCCCATGGCGCCGAGGTTTTTCCCCGGGTAAAAGCTGAAAGCAGCCGCATCGATGGAGAGGTTGCCTGCCTTTAGGCCGTTTTTATAGACTGCCCCGTGGGACTGGGCCGCATCTTCAATAATCTTTAGTCCATACCTTTCGCCTATCTCTGCAATCTCATCCATCTGGCAGATTTGACCGTATAGATGAACTGGAATAATAGCCCTCGTATTGTTGTTAATCTTCTCTTCTATGAACAAGGGGTCTATAAGGCAGGAATCCGTTCTGGGCTCGACAAAGACAGGCTTTGCACCTACAAGAGAGACTGCCAGGGCAGTGGCAATAAATGTGTGGGAAGGTACAATGACCTCGTCCCCGCTCCCTATGCCGTAGGCCTTTAAGATAAGCACCAAGGCATCCAGACCATTTCCAACCCCTACACAATATTTTGTGCCGCAGAAATCAGCAAATTCCTTTTCAAAAAGACGGGTTTCCTCGCCCCTTAAATACCAGCCCGAGTCAATAACCCTTTTTATTGCCCCGTCGATCTCCGGGCGATATCGGTCGTTTATCTTTTGTAAATCAAGAAAATTCACTTCCACTTTACGCTGCATAACCATTAAACTAAAAAACCCCTACACCCTCTTCATCATGGGCATTATAACGGCAACACTGTTTTTTAACTCAAGGTTAAAGGCCTCTTACTCATGGCCCCTACACCAAATCGATCAAATCAACATAACAATCTATAAAATTTTCAAAGGGTCTATTCTACCTTAAGGCAACTTAAACTTGATATGCATCATAACACTATCAATAACCTCGAACAAGCCTTTTATAGATTGAAGGGTTGTCGGGACAGGCACATTCGGCGCCTCAGATTGCAAGAGCCGACCGTCTCTATACTCAGAGCGTCAATCCCGGTTCGCTTCCCAGGGAGATTTTTCCCCTGGAATAGCGCTCGAATTTGCATAAAGAGGGGCCGACGGATTTTCACGCGCCGAACCGGTTCATCATAAGATAATAAAGACACCTCAGGGTTTTATAATGCAGCGGCCTCATTTTAATCGCATTCTTCAAGACCGTCTCGAGCTTCGCCTTGTCCACGCCGTATTTTTTCCCGACCTTGTAATATTTCCAGTACTGTTTTGAAAGCTGAGTCCGTATCAACTTCTTTAAAGAACTTGTCTCCACGAGGAGAAAAAGTTTCTTGAGGACAAGTATCTTTTCCTCTCTGGTCTTTAGCGTATAGACCTTTGACACATTGGTCGAGTGCCGCCTCAGATACATTACCGGTTCATTGATAAACCCGACTCTTCCGCGAAGGGCCAGCCGGTATTCCATGTCAATATCCTCATAAAACCTGAAGTCCTCGTCAAACCCGCCAAGTTCGTCAAGCACGCTTTTCTTTATCATACCCGTTGGAAATACTATCACCTTTCCTTTTCGGGTAAAACCAACGAGGTCTTTGATTGTATGCGTGCGGCTGTCATATGCCCGATTTCCGCCTCCGAGCAAATGTTTAGTAGTCGGCGTAACTCCATCGAGCGAATAACCGTCGGCAAAGACGGCTTCTATATCCGGATTCGCCTCGAGGTGTTCCACCCTTTTCCTTATGCTTCCGGGAAGAAGCATGTCGTCGGATGCGAGTTCGCAAAAGTATTTTCCCTTAGCCGACTTAAGCCCGAGGTTGAGCGTCTTTACGAGCCCTTCATTTTCTTTGGAAATAAAACGGAAACTCTCTCCGTTCTTCCGGATATAATCCCTTATTTTTTCCCCGGTAGAATCGGTCGAGCCGTCGTTTATGACAATCAACTCTATATTAGGATAGTCCTGTTCCAGTATGCTTTTTATGCAGTCAACGACGTAGTTTTCGTGATTGTAAGCGGGCACGACGATTGAAACCACTGGGAGTTCTTTTTCGTCCATATCGTCCTTTATATTATCCGTTCCCGGAGTTTCCATATCCCTTAGGCATGAAATAGTTTATCCCATAGACAAACACGGCTTGTCAATAAAAATACCGGAAATGTCCCTATATTTTCCCTAACCTTGACACGCCCGGTAAAAACTACTAATATTGGCCTATCATGCCAAAAAAACTATCCAAACAAGCCGTAATCAAAGCCGTGTTCCCCGCGGCCGGAATGGGCACGAGGTTTTTACCCGCGACCAAGGCCATACCCAAAGAAATGCTCCCCATAATCGACAAGCCCCTCATCCAATACACAGTCGAGGAAGCCAAGAACTCCGGCATAGAAGAGATGATCATCATAACGGGCATGGGCAAAAACGCCATAGAAGACCACTTCGACACGTCCTTTGAACTCGAATCCCTGCTCGAAGAAAAAGGCGATACAGAAACCCTTAAAATGGTGCAAGCGGTGTCGAACCTCGTTCATTTTTCCTACACAAGACAAAAAAAGCCGCTCGGTTTGGGGCACGCGGTGCTTTGCTCCAAACAGCTCGTCGGGAACGAACCGTTTGCGGTTTTACTGGGAGATGATATAATCATTGGAAAGGCGCCTGTCATAAAACAGATGCTTCCGGTTTTCGACAGGTACAACTCAAGCATTTTGGCCGTTCAGCGAGTGCCTAAAGACCAAACGCACCTCTACGGCATAATAAAGGGCAAAAGGGTCGCGGGCGGGATCTACAAGGTCGAGGACCTTGTGGAAAAACCCAGAAAAAACGCCCCGTCGAATCTCGCCATAATAGGCAGATACATACTGACCCCCGGCATTTTCAAGGCGCTGGAAAGCACAAAGCCCGGCAGGGGCGGCGAGATACAGCTTACGGACGCGTTAAGAATTTTACTGAAGACGGAAACCGTATACGCCTACGAGTTCGAGGGCGAACGCTTCGACGCCGGAGACAAAATCGGATTTCTCAAGGCTAACATTTCTCTTGGGCTTAAAAGGCAAGACATCAAAATTGAGCTCCGGCGCTTCATAAAAAAGCTCAAAGTCTGAGTTTCAGAAAGAGCCGGCAAAAAAATAAACGGTTCACCGTTAACTCTATGGCTAAATGCGTAAAAAAACCACCTACGCAAAAAGGCGGCGGCGAAAAAGGTGGCATCGTTAACATGGTCGCCGAGGGCATCGAAGACCCGTCCGGCTCGTGCTGCGAGGCGATCTACGTCCCCTACGCCGACGTGTATTCCAACCGGACGGAGGTTACGATTGAGATAGAACTTCCCGGAGTAAGGCGCGAGGACATAGACATAAGCATCTTCAAAAACACCGTTAACGTAAAGGCCGTCAAGTACGAATGTTTCGACGAAACCAACATAAACTACGTCTGCATGGAGAGGTCGTTCGGCAGGATATTCAGAGCCGTTGAAATACCGTTTCCCGTGAACACCGCGGCCATAACGGCTTCTTACAAACACGGAATACTCAAGATAGTCATGCAGAGGGTCGAGGAAAAAAGAGGGCAGCCGAAAAAAATACCTCTTTCGGAAGAATAATTAGGACACACAGAAAGGACCAATATGGCCGAAAAAGACACGGAAACGAAACAAACGGAAGAACAAATCGTAATACCGGAAATACTGCCGCTCCTTCCGGTAAGGGACGTGGTCATATTCCCTTTCATGATCGTGCCGCTCTTCGTCGGAAGGGATAAGAGCGTCAACGCCGTGGACGCGGCTCTCACGAAAGACCGTCTCGTGTTCATGGCCACGCAAAAAGACATCTCACGGGAAGACCCGGAGCCGGAGGACCTCTACAACTTCGGCACGGTCGGGATGATAATGAGGATGCTGAAGCTCCCGGACGGACGGATAAAGATACTCGTGCAGGGGCTGTCGAGAGCCAAGGTTCAAAACTACCTCCAGACAAATCCGTTTTACACGGTGGACACGTTAAAGATAAAGGAAAGCCCGGTCGAGAACCCCCCTCTCGAAACAGAAGCCCTCATGCGAAACGTAAGGGAGCTCCTCGAAAAGTTAGCCTCCGTCGGCAAGGTCATATTCCCGGAAATAATGATGGTCGTGGAGAACGTTCAGGAACCCGGGCGCCTCGCCGACCTCGTGGCCGCGAACCTGGGGCTTAAGATAACCGACGCGCAGGAAGTGCTTGAGATGCTCGACCCTGTAAAGAGGTTAGAGAAGGTCAACGAGCTTCTCGTAAAGGAATATCAGGTCGCGCAGGTTCAGGCCAAGATACAAAATCAGGCCAAGGAGGAGATGGACAAGACCCAGCGCGAGTACTACCTCCGCGAGCAACTGAAGGCCATAAAAACCGAACTCGGCGACATAGAAGACATAGACAGCGAGATGGACGAGTTCAGGGAAAAGATTACGAAGGCGAAGATGCCCAAGGACGTCGAAAAAGAGGCATTGAAGCAGGCTGAAAAACTCGAATCCATGCACCCGGACGCGGCCGAGGCCACCATAACGAGGACATACCTCGAATGGCTCGTGGACCTTCCGTGGAATAAGCACACGAAAGATGTCCTCGACGTCAACAAGGCGAAAAATATCCTCGACAACGACCACTACGACCTCGAAAAGGTCAAGGAGAGGATACTCGAGTACCTTGCCGTAAGAAAACTCAAAAAGAACATCAAAGGCCCCATACTTTGCTTCGTAGGCCCGCCGGGCGTGGGAAAAACCTCGCTCGGAAGGTCCATAGCGAGGGCCATGGGCAGAAAGTTCGTCCGGATTTCGCTGGGCGGCATAAGGGACGAGGCCGAGATACGCGGCCACAGGCGCACCTACGTGGGGGCCCTTCCCGGAAGGATACTTCAGGGCATGAAGCAGGCCGGCTCGACAAACCCGGTTTTCATGATGGACGAAATAGACAAGATAGGAGCGGACTTCAGGGGCGACCCGTCGTCGGCGCTATTGGAGGTGCTCGACCCGGAGCAAAACTTCGCGTTCAGCGACCATTACCTCTCGGTCCCGTTCGACCTCTCGAAGGTGATGTTCATCATGACGGCCAACATGCCCGACCCCATACCCGACCCCTTGAAGGACAGGATGGAGATGATAGACATAGCGGGCTACACCGAGGACGAAAAGCTCGCCATAGCCAAGAGATACCTCGTCCCGAGACAGGTAAGCGAAAACGGCATCTCCGAAAAGCTCATTAATATTCCGGACGCCGCGCTCCGGAAGATAATCGACGAGTACACGCGCGAGGCCGGACTCAGAAACCTCGAACGCGAGATAGCGTCGGTGTGCAGAAAGGTCGCGAAGGGCGTCGCCTCAGGCAAGAAAACCTTAACCGAGATTACGCCGGGCGGCATACACGGATACCTTGGCGCGCCGAAGTTCCTCCCCGAGGC
>JBAQMW010000303.1:0-1720 GCA_049303155.1 Thermodesulfobacteriota bacterium
AAGAGTTATTTTTATTTGACAGATATTTCAAATATAGAATTAGAAGAAAAGGATGGCAAGAAATCTTCTTGGATAGAAATATTTCGTATTGGAAAATGGAATCATCAAAAATATGGTGTTATTGAGGGCACTAAAAAACTTTTCAATGATTTTATTGAGAACTGGAAAAGCAACGTGCTTGGAAGAGACATTGCAATAGACCGTACACACAACCCTGAAGATGGTGCTACAGGATGGATTAAAGATATGGAGATTGTTGGTGATAGATTAAAGGCTTTGATTGAATGGACTCCGTTTGGTATAGAACTCATTGAACAAAAGGGGTTCAAATACTTTAGTCCAGAATATCGGGATTCCTATACAGATAAAGAAAGTGGTAAAGAACATAAGAACGTGCTTTTTGGTGGAGCCTTAACATTGCGTCCCTATCTAACTAATTTAGCTCCCATCATTTTGAGTGAAGATATGGATGTGTTTCAAAAGTACGAAAATAACATACTTACTGATGATTTAAAAGATGAGATGTGGCTTACGTTACAAGAATATGTGGATTATGATGCAGATAAAATAGAAAGTATAACTAAAGCAGTTAAGGATTATATAAAAGAAGCAACAAATGAAATGGCTAAAGATAATAATAAAGAAATAATATCAAATATTGTTAAAACACATTTAGACTCTATGATGCATGAGTTAATGAATAATATGTGTTGGATAAAGAATTATCCACCAACAGAAATGAAATCTAATCATTAAGGGGTGTTTTAAATGTCTAATACTAATAGGAGAAACTCTTCATGGACATTATCAAATTCTATGGAATCAGAAATAGCTCGTGGTACTATTGATGGAATGTCTGATTTTCAAGGTTTTGGTGAAAGAGATAATATTCAAGTAGTTGCGCAAGGGTCAGATATATGGAGGGGCACTGCTTCTGCACAACCTTGGCCTAATCAATCAGGTGGTGAGCAGATGATGTTACTATCATCTGATTTTGATGATAGATTAACTGGTACTGGTATTCAAAAAATTGAAGTAGATTACTTAGATGCTATAGGTAATGAGCAATATGAAACAGTTAATTTGAATGGTACAGCATTTGTGAGAACAGTTGGGACTAATATTAGATTTATAAATGCTATACATGCAACACAAGTTGGTTCAGGTACGGTTGCTTCAGGGGATATTTCTATATGTGCAAATGGGACACTTGCTACAGTTTATAATATGATTTCTGTTGGTGGAAATATGTCACTTAGTACACAAAGAATGGTTCCTTATGGGAAGACATTTTATTTACATGAGTGGTCTGCAAGTTGTATAGCCCCTAATACTTCAACTATTACAAGGCTTAGACTTAGAGCTACGGAAGCTCATGGTACAAGAGTTGTTGGCGTATTTTTATTTACTGATACAGCACATTTAAATAACTCATTTTATACAAAACATTTTAGTGTGCCTAAAAAAATACCACAATTATCTGTTGTAAAAGTTACATCTTGGGTTGGTGCTTCTGGTGCATATGCAGGAGCATCTTACAGTGGTTGCTTGGAGGAAAATGAGTAATGAAGGATTCTAATTTTTATTGGCAAGAAGCATTTAAATTTACTATTGGTGCTGAAATTGGTGAAGATTGGATTAATGGTGGTTATACAAATGATTCTTCTGACCCTGGCGGAGAAACTAAATTTGGTATTAGTAAAAGAGCACATCCAAATGA
>JBAQMW010000304.1:0-1900 GCA_049303155.1 Thermodesulfobacteriota bacterium
CCGACCCATTCTTGAGAATGGGTTCCCCGGTGGGTGCCCCGCCCTGCCCTACGGCTGACACAAGATATAATAATACATTACCAACGACGGAAAATGCTTGACTTTAAGACGTAAAATCATTATTATGATTTTTCTCTAATCCTTAGGAGGTGACAGATGAATCTGAATAAAATAGCAAAAAGGTTTTACATAGCCGTTATCGCGCTCGTTGCGTGTCTCTTCTCGACGCCAATCGCGTGGGCTGCCGAAGAAACCGCAAAAAGCGGCGGAAGGGACAGTCTGGTGCTTGCGGTAATATTTCTTGCCGCCGGCCTCGGAATGGGGCTCGGAGTCCTTGGGCCGGCATTAGGACAGGGTAACGCCGTAAAAGCCGCCTGCGAAGGCATGGCAAGAAACCCGAGCGTGGCCGGAAAAATCATGACAACGATGCTCCTCGGTCTCGCCATCATGGAATCTCTGGCGATATACGTGCTCGTCGTAGTGTTGATACTTCTTTTCATGTTCGCCGGAAAATTCATATAAGCCCTGTCCCTGCGGAGCTTGCCACGGCAGGCATAAGCATGGACATGAATCGGCTTTCAAAACCGGCAAAAAACATCGGCAGGGATTGGTTTGGGAGTGTTATTCCCGCGCCTATCCCTGTTTTTGCTTTAAAAACCCCGGGAATAGGATATAATCAGTCATTATGAGTTTACCCATATTAAACGATTCCATAGGCATCTACATAGCCGACATAAACCGCTATCCGCTCCTTTCAAAGGACGAGGAGTACCGCCTCGCGGTCCTCTGGAAAAGGCACGGCGATTTGATTGCCGCGCACAAGCTCGTTACGGCGAATCTCCGGTTTGTGGTGAAACTCGCCCTCGAATACCGGAACTACGGCGTCGGCTTAAAAGACCTCATTCAAGAGGGCAATATCGGCCTCATGACGGCGGTAAAGAAGTTCGACCCTGATAAAGGGGCGCGCTTAATAACTTACGCCGCGTGGTGGATAAAGTCCCACATACAAGAATACATATTAAAGACAAAGGGTCTCGTGAAACGCGGGGCAAGAGAGCTTAAAAAGAGCCTTTTTTACAGAACGGTTCCTCCCTTTTCCAAAGGGAGGTCAGGAGGGATTAACGCCCTGAGTGCCAATGGCATTGACATTGGAACGGATTTTTCCCTCGATACGCCGATAAACGAAGATGACAACGGGAAAACCCATATCGAAAGAATCGCGGACTCTGCCGCCTTGCAGGAAGAGATGGTCGAGACGGCGCAGGAAGAAACCCTTCTCAAAAAGAACGTGTCACGCGCTCTTAAGCAACTTAACGAAAAAGAAAAACTCGTCATACGAAAAAGAATCCTCTCCGAAGACCCTGTAAGCCTTCAAGAAGTGGGCGCGGAGATGAATCTCACGAGGGAACGGGTAAGGCAGATAGAAAACGTGGCCCTGAAAAAACTCAAAGGTTTTTTCCTTGAGGCAAAACAAGGAGCGCTCGCGCTTCCTCCGGGACATCCGATTAAGTCCCTTTAAAATCGAAGAGCATAAATACGGCATAATTGCGGGGCATGATGGGCGTAGCCTGTCTTTAACTCCCTCTCCCCTCGTGGGAGAGGGTTGGGGTGAGGGGGATAATTAAGTATAGTGTCCATGGAATTGCCTCTATCCAAAAACTGTAGGGGAAGGTGTTATATTATCGTTCCCACGCTCCAGCGTGGGAACGGCCGATTGCTTCGCCGACCCACGCAATGACAACCGCTACCCCTTGCAACCCCCTCCCAAACCCCAATTTTCCTTTGCGTATAAGCCCTAATAATGGTATTTAATATAGACGAAGAAGACTCGAATTTTATCGGCCGGAGGGATTAGTTTTGGGCACAAGACCGACCCATGCCATAATAGACGTTGCCGCCC
>JBAQMW010000305.1:0-4357 GCA_049303155.1 Thermodesulfobacteriota bacterium
TCTTATAATCGAGCGCGGCCAAGGGAGTTTTCTCATTGATACCGAAGGACGCCGCTACCTTGACGGGGTATCGTCTCTATGGGTAACTGTCCACGGCCACAACAATAAAAAACTTAATAACGCGATAAAAAGGCAACTCGATAAAATCAGCCACTCGACCCTCTTGGGTCTCTCGAACGTCCCCTCGATAGAACTCGCCGATAAACTCATAAACATAGCCCCAAAGGGGCTGACGAGGGTCTTTTACTCTGATAACGGCTCCACGGCCGTAGAAATAGCCATGAAGATGGCCTTTCATTATTCGAAAATACGCGAAAAGAAAAACGCGAAGTTTCTGGCCTTCACCGGCGCATACCACGGAGACACCTTCGGCACGATGAGCGTCGGAGAGATAGACCTCTTTACCGACCGCTATAAGCCTTTGCTTTTCGACTGCCTGAGGGCGCCTTATCCTTACTGCTACCGCTGCCCGATTAAAAAAGAATACCCTGATTGCAAGATGAGTTGCCTCTCGGAATTCGAAAAAATCTTAAAAAAATACGGCAAAGAAATCTCCGGGTGCGTCATAGAGCCTCTCGTCGAGGGCGCGGCGGGAATGATTACGGCGCCAAAGGGGTTTTTAAAAGAGGTAAGGCGTCTCACGAAAAAATACGGGGTCTTGCTCATAGCCGACGAAGTAGCGACGGGGTTCGGAAGGACGGGCAAGATGTTCGCCTGCGAGCACGAAGGCGTGTCTCCTGATTTTTTATGCCTCGCCAAGGGCATAACAGGCGGCTACCTTCCCCTTGCCGCGACCCTTACTACGGAGAAAATTTATAAAGCGTTCCTCGGTACGAAGAAAACCCCCGACGCCTTCTTTCACGGCCACACCTACACCGGAAACCCCCTTGGCTCTGCCGCGGCAATAGCGAATATCGAGATATTCGAAAAAGAAAACGTCATAAAAACCATTCAACCGAAGATAAAACTCCTTGAATCGCTTTTGAAAGACTTCAAAAACCTCTCTCACGCAGGGGACGCGCGGCAATGCGGCCTTATCGCCGGAATAGAGCTTGTAGAAAATAAAAAAACCAAAAAACCATATTCGTCGAAACTCAAGATTGGAAACAAAATAGCGGCGGAGGCAAGGAAAAGAGGCGTCATAATAAGGCCGCTTGGAGACACCATCGTCATAATGCCGTGCTTAAGCATAAAAGAAAGCGAACTCAGGGAACTAATGAAGGTTGTTTACGATTCGACAAAAAAAATAACCGAAGCGCATAAACCATGAAAAAAGCGTTTTTCATAACAGGAACCGGCACGAACGCGGGAAAGACTTTTTTCGCCGCATCCCTCGCCTTGACTCTCAAAAAAAAAGGCCTCAAAATCGGCGTGATGAAGCCGATTGAAACAGGCTGCGCCTTGAAAGGCGGCAGACTCGTTCCAAAAGACGCTCTTTTGCTTAAAAAGGCCGCATCATCAAAAGACCCGATTAACCTGATAAATCCCTATCGCTTCGCCCCCCCTCTTTCTCCGAACATCGCGGCAAGGCTTTCGGGCAAAAAAATAGATTTTCGCAGGATAAAAAGACTGTTCGAAAATATCCTCTCTGAAAACGACGTTACGCTAATAGAAGGCGCGGGGGGTCTCCTTACCCCGCTCTCGGGCAAGAAAACAGTCTTGGACCTGATACGCTATCTTAATATACCGGCAATACTCGTTACGCCGTCAAGGCTCGGCTGCGTCGGACAGACCTTGCTTGCGATAAGATATTCCAAAAAGGCCGGGATAAAGATAAAAGGAGTGGTCTTGAGCCGCGTCTCGAAAAAATCCGACCCAAGCGTTAAATATAACGCAGAGGAACTTAAAAACTTAGGCACGCCTATTATGGGAGAGATGCCTTATTTGAAGAAAGGAAAGATTGCAGAGATAGAAAATTGCGTGAACCTTGAAAAACTAATCCCCTCACCCTACCCTCTCCCCAAAGGGGAGAGGAAGAAAAAAAAGAAAAGAAAATGAACATTAACCTTAAAAAACTCTCAGGGCTAAAGCATATAGTGAGCTTGCCGAACTACCCTTGGCTACGAAAGACACGCCGATATGTAGTTTTGGCATGTAGCTCAGCCCTTCAGGGCTGATATATCAGGGCTAAAGACCTGAGCTGCAAAAAACTAAACCTCCCCCGATATAACATCGGGGGAGGCCTGATGCCGAACGGCAAAGCAATAAGCCCTTACGAATGAGACTTGGTGAAGTTAAGCATTCCGCCTGCCTTGATTACGTCAACCTGCCTCTGGGTAAATCCGTGCTTTAGTTTCATCTCCTTGCCCTTGGTCACGTTCTTAAGGGTTACGCTATCGCCGGAAGCTATCATAGCCTTCACGTCCGGAAGCTCGAGGTCGTCCCCGTCGTCTATCGAATTGTAATCTTCCGGGTTGGCGAACGTCAAAGGAAGTATGCCGAAGTTGACGAGATTATCCTTGTGTATCCTAGCGAAACTCTTGGTTATGACGGCCTTTATTCCGAGATACATCGGGCAAAGGGCCGCGTGCTCCCTCGAAGAACCCTGGCCGTAGTTCTCTCCTCCTATGACGAACCCGCCCTGCGAGAGCTTAGCCTTCTCGTGGAACTTCGCGTCTATCGCTGAGAAGACCGATTCCGAGTACTTCGGGACGTTGCTTCTGTACTTGAGCCACGTGCCGGCCGGGGTTATGTGGTCGGTCGTTATGTTGTCGCCGAGTTTTATGAGCGCCTTGCCCTTTAAGGTCGCGGCGAGTTCCTTGGCTACGGGAAGAGGCTGGATGTTCGGGCCCCTTCTTATGGTAATCTTCGACGGGTCCTTGGCCGGCGGAAGCACCATGGAATCGTCAACCGCGAACTCCTTGGGAACTTTTATCTTGGGATATTTGCCGAGTTTCCTCGGGTCCATTATCACGCCGAATATCGCCGCTGCCACCGCCACCTCAGGACTGCAAAGATAAATCTTGCCGTCCTTGGTGCCGCTCCTGCCCTCGAAGTTCCGATTGAACGTCCTTAACGATACTCCGCCCGATGTCGGGGACTGGCCGTTCCCTATGCAAGGGCCACAGGTGTTTTCAAGCATCCTCACCCCGCCTTCTATCAGGCTCACAAGGCCGCCCGAATGGGCTATCATGTCCAGAACCTGCTTCGAGCCCGGCGATACCGTTACGCTGACTTCGGGGTGAACTTTGTATTTGCCCTTCTTTAAAACATCCGCCACGACCATCAAGTCCCTGTAAGAGGAGTTGGTGCAGCTTCCTATGCAGACCTGGTCAACCTTTATGCCCTCGATGTCCGTCACCTTGCAAACGTTATCAGGGCTGTGGGGCTGGGCTATCATCGGTTCGAGTTTTCCGAGGTCTATGTCAATGACCTCGTCATACGCGGCGTCCGCGTCGGCAACTAATTCAACCCAGTCCTTTTCCCTCTTCTCGGCCTTCAGGAATTCAAGCGTGTTATCGTCGCTCGGAAATATCGAGGTCGTGGCGCCGAGTTCCGCGCCCATGTTCGTTATTATGGCCCTGTCCGGAACGGTCAGGTTTTTCACTCCGTCGCCGCCATACTCGAACACCTTCCCTACCCCGCCCTTTACCGTGAGCCTCCGTAAGAGTTCGAGTATCACGTCCTTGGCCGAAACCCACGGCTTTAATTTGCCTTTGAGTTTTACCAAGACCACCTTGGGATATATGATGTTAAAGGCGCCTCCGCCCATGGCCACGGCCACGTCAAGCCCTCCGGCTCCGATTGCGAGCATTCCGAGGCCGCCCGAAGTAGGGGTATGGCTGTCGCTTCCGAGGAGCGTCTGCCCCGGCGCTCCGAACCTTTCGAGATGCACCTGATGGCAGATGCCGTTACCTGCCTTTGAATAAAAGAGGCCGTATTTTTCGGCTATGGTCTGGAGAAATCTGTGGTCGTCGGCGTTCTCATACCCGCCGTACTGAAGGGTATTGTGGTCAACGTAACTTACCGAGAGCTTCGTCTTTACCTTCGGAACCCCCATTGCCTCGAACTGAAGATACGCCATCGTGCCGGTAGCGTCCTGAGTGAGGGTCTGGTCAATCGTTATCGCCACCTCTTTACCGGCCTTTATTTCGCCAGATACGAGATGATTTTCTATGATTTTTTGAGTTATGCTCTTAGCCACGGCGTCCTCCTCGGTTTGTTTGAATAATCAAAAACAGGCTGACAAATTACCCAAAATCAGCGGAAATGTCAAGGCAGTTGCCCTGCACGCACTATCATACTGAACTTGGTTCAGCATCTAAACGTAGCAGTTTTGTAGGTTGGGTTGTGCTTTTCAACCCAACAAATAATGCTCCGTGGTGTTGGGTTACGCTTCGCTAACCCAACCCTACAC
>JBAQMW010000306.1:0-6336 GCA_049303155.1 Thermodesulfobacteriota bacterium
GTGGAAATCCACACCGGCGCTTACGCGGACGCTCCGGGCAGGGCGCGCCTCGCTGAGTTTAAAAGGATAGCGGACTCGGCCGTGGTCGCGAAAAGGCTTGGGCTTAATGTTCACGCGGGGCACGGGCTTGATTATCAAAATATTTCGGACGTAGCGGCCATAAAAGAAATCGAGGAGTTTGCCATAGGGTTTTCGATAATAGCGAGGAGCGTTTTTTCGGGCATAGAGGAAGCGGTAAAAGAGATGAAGAGGCTTATAGGGTAGGCGTAGAATATTATTGCGGCAATCTCATTTTTCGGTCATTGCGAGAGGAGCGAAGCAATCCCGGTGAAGAAAAGGCAGAATAAATGATACGCGGAGTTGGCATAGACATAATTGACGTCGTCCGGTTCAAGGCGGCAATGAAGCGCTTCGAAGGGAGGCTTGAGAAAAGGCTCTTTACCGAGGCCGAGCTTTCCTATTGTGCCGGCTTGCGGCATTCGGAAAGACACCTCGCCACAAGGTTCGCCGCAAAGGTGAGCGTGTTTAAGGCATTGGGAAGAACTCTTCCTTATAAGGACGTCGAGGTAGCGAGGGACTCTAACGGACGACCCGTGCTTAATGTGAAGGGGGTTGAGAAGGGTTTTAGGTTTAGTCTTTCTCTTTCTCATGAAAAGGGCTTCGGCCTTGCCGAAACAATCGTGGAGATTTTCGAGTGATACTCGTTAACGCCGAAACAATGAAAAGGCTCGACCGCAAGGCCGAGCGCAGTTACGGCATAAAGGGGATTGTCCTCATGGAAAACGCCGGCCGCGCTGTTTCCGAGGCGGTAAAAAGGGAGGCAAGCGGGGCTTCCAATAAAAGGGTCTCCATTGTTTGCGGCAAGGGAAATAACGGAGGCGACGGATTTGTTAGCGCGAGGCATCTTAAGAATTCAGGCTTCGACGTTACTGTGTTTTCTTTTTCCAGTATTTCGGGGATAAACGGCGACGCGGGAATAAACGCCCGCATATGGGAAAAAATGGGAGGAGTAACGGCAGTTATTTCGAAGTCAAGCGGCGTGAAAAATTCCGTTTCAACGCTTAAGCATTCCTCGGTAATAGTCGACGCGATATTCGGCATTGGCCTTTCAAAGAGAATCGAAGGCGTTTACAAAGAAATGATAGAGGCGGTAAACAAAGTTTCCAAGCCTGTCGTGGCGATTGACGTTCCTTCAGGCATTGACGCAACGTCGGGCAAGGTATTAGGGCTTGCAATAAAGGCAAGCAGAACAGTTACGATGGCGTTCGCCAAGCCGGGGCTTTTCGTGTATCCTGCGAGGGATTTTTCAGGCAAGGTCGAGGTGGCTGACATAGGTATGCCGAAGGAGATACTTTCGGAAGATAGCGCACGATTTCATCTGTTAGACGATTCTTTTGTTGCTTCGGTATTGAGGCCGAGGAAAAAAAATACTCACAAAGGGACTTACGGCCATACCCTCGTAATCGGAGGCTCTATCGGTAAGACAGGCGCTCCTTACATGGCCGCCTTGGGCGCGATGAGGGCGGGCGCCGGCCTCGCGACCATAGCGTTGCCGAAAAGCCTCGACAGGGGCATGGACGAAAAAACAATCGAGGTTATGACTTGCCCTCTTCCCGAAACAACGGGTTTGATGCTCGGAGACATTTCTTTTTCCGAGACAGTAAAGGCAATGAAAGGAAAGACCTCGGTCGTTATAGGTCCCGGGCTCGGAGGCGGCGACACCTTCGGTTATGTAAGGCGCGTCGTTGAAAAGTGCGTTGAACTCGACATGCCGCTTGTAATAGACGCTGACGGGCTTAACGCTCTTTCGGAAGATGTTTCGGTATTAAAAAAGGCGTCTAAAAAAGGCGGCAGGATTGTCATAACGCCTCATCCGGGCGAGGTGGCGCGGCTTTTTGGAGTAAAAGCCAAGGACGTGCAATTCGACAGAATCGGCTTCGCTCAAAGACTTTTTAAAGAAACAGGTTGTACGGTCGTACTTAAAGGCGCTGGAACCATCGTCGCGTCAAAGGAAAAAATATTCATAAACCCTACAGGCAACCCCGGCATGGCGAGCGCCGGAACAGGGGACGTTCTTTCCGGTATTATTGGGGCGTTTCTTTCTCAGGGTATTCCGGATGTTTTAGCGGCCTGCGCAGCGGTTTATATTCACGGGCTTTGCGGGGACGAGGTTGCCAAAAAACGCGGAGAGATAGGGATGCTCGCTACTGATATTTTAAACGAACTGCCTGTAATCATAAATTCGTTTGTGGAAAAAAGCCGCTCGCGCTTCGAGGACTGAGCAATGGAGGTTTATACCACAAACTCGGCTGAGGAGACCGAGGAATTCGGCAAAAGATTTTCCGAAAGGCTTAATAAAGGAAGCGTTGTTTCCATCACAGGCGAGCTTGGTTGCGGCAAGACTGTCTTCACAAAAGGCATTGCCAAAGGACTTGGCATAATTGGTTACGTAAAAAGCCCGAGTTTTGTCATAGCGCACGAATACGAGGGAGGAAGGCTGACCCTTTACCACATAGACCTTTACAGGATTGACAAGGGCGTTTCGGATTTGGGGCTTGAAGAATATATTTACGGCAATGGGGTAACTGTAATAGAATGGGCGGAAAAAGCCCAAGGCCTTTTGCCGGATGACGCAATATTGGTAAGATTTTTTTACGAGGGAGAGACCAAGAGAAGGATAGAGGTTGAGAGGAATGGTAAGTAAAGTTTCTTTTGTCATTGTCTTTTTTTCCTCTCCCCCGACCCGCCCTATGGGGCGGGTACCCCGGAGAGGGTAGGGTGAGGGGTCAAAAGAAAACTAATCTCTGGATTCCCGCTCAAAAGATCGCGGTAATGACAAATGTGGAGGGTGGTCTTTTTCTCCTCTCCCCGAAGGGGGAGAGGGTAGGGTGAGGGGGTCAAAGATGTTTAAGTATGAAATTCTCATTTATTGGAGCGAAGAAGACGGGACATTCATAGCCGAGGTTCCGGAATTGCCCGGCTGTATGGCGGACGGTTCCACATACGAAGAAGAGCTGCATAACGCGGAAGTAGTTATCTCGGAGTGGGTAGAAACGGCAAAAGGTCTTGGCAGGGAGATACCCGCGCCGAAAGGGAAACTTTCATACGCGTGAGAAAGTACTTGCTGTAAACAAAAAACCGCCTTACAAGAGAGTTTCTATAAAAGGAGGGCATTATGGCAGAATTAGGAAAATATGCTGAATCTTTTACACATGAGGGCAAGAAATATGAAATCAAGGTTTTTAAAGACAATGACGATAGTTTTACTGTTAAAGTTTTTTGGGGGATAAACTCGCGAATGGTTATTCATACAGCGTTTCGTTTGTTACGTGGATGGATTTTAGCCGGCAATATGGCAATGCGATAGAGCATTTAAAAAGTATCGCCAAGCAAGATATTGAGAATAAAACTTGGGAGAAATACATTGCGGCGGTAACGGCTGTAAGAAAAGAGAAATGATTAATTAATGTTTTTGTTATATCCATTAATAAAGGGGGGACACATATGATACCGATTGAATATGACGTCATAATTTTCAAGGAAGACGAGACATACGTGGCCTATTGTCCGGAACTTGACATTTCAAGTTGCGGCAATACAGTCGAACACGCGAAAGAGATGCTTAACACGGCTGTCCGATTATTCCTCGAAGAAGCCGAAAAGATGGGGACTTTGGCCGATATTCTGGAGGAGTCGAGGTACAAAAAAGACGCAAGCGGCAGGTGGATGCCGCCGAAGCTCGTAGCGACCGAGCACGTAAGCGTATCGTAAGATGCCCAAGATTATTCCCATACCCGCAAGCAGGTTGAGAAAGGTTTTCGAGAAGGCGGGGTTTAAATGCGTGCGAATCGAAGGGGATCATTATGTATATACAAAGGCCGGAATAATAAGGCCTGTTGTCATACCTGATTGGAAAGAGGTTCCGGTGTTTATCATCAAGAATAATTTGAGAACAGCCGGAATAACAAGAGAGGAATATCTCTCTTTGCTCGAAAAAGCATAAGCGGAGGTTTTAGTGAAAGAATTCGACATAGCAGTAATAGGCGGCGGGCCCGGAGGTTACGTCGCGGCCATACGCGGGGCGCAATTGGGAGGCAAGGTCTGCCTTATTGAAAAAGACTCTCTCGGAGGCACTTGCCTCAACAGGGGTTGTATTCCGACAAAGGCTCTTTATTATTCGGCAAAGACCGTTTCAATGGTTAAGAGGGCGGCGGAGTTCGGAGTAAACGCGCAAGTGTCGGGTTTTGACATGGCAAGGGCAGTCGAGAGAAAAGACGAGGTGGTGAAAAAACTCGTAAGCGGTGTGGCCCAGCTTCTTAAGGGAAACGGAGTAGAGGTTATAAGCGGCGCGGGCTCGATTGAATCCGCCGGCAGGGTAAAGGTCGAGAAAAAAGACGGCTCGATTGAAATCATCGGAGCGAAGAACATCATAATAGCCACGGGAAGCGAGCCTGCCATGATACCGGCCTTTAACATGGACAGGGTGAACGTCATAACCTCGACCGAGGCTCTTAATCTCAGAAAACTCCCTTCGAGCATCCTGATAATAGGCGGCGGGGTAATGGGGTGCGAATTCGCGAGCATATTCTCGAAGTTCGGAAGCAAGGTTACTATAATCGAGCTTTTGCCTACCATACTTTCCATGGAAGACAAGCAGGTAGTAAGGGTTATTCAAAAGTCATTCAAGGAATCCGGCATAGAGGTTATTACTGAGGCGAGCGTCGATAATATTTCGATAACCGAAAGCAACGTTAAGACTACTCTTAAGGATGGCCGCGAGTTCGTAACGGAAAAAGTCCTTGTCTCCATAGGAAGGACTTTCAATTCGTCAGGCATAGGGCTGGAGAACATAGGCGTCGAGGTTGAAAAGAACACGATAAAGGTTAATACGAAGATGGAAACCAACGTAAAAGGCGTTTACGCCATAGGGGACGTTACGGGAGGCATGCTCCTCGCCCATGTCGCGAGCGCCGGGGGAATAGTCGCGGTCGAAAACGCGCTTGGAAAAGAAAAATTCATGGATTGGTCAGTCGTTCCGGCCGGTATTTTTACCGACCCTGAGATAGCGAGCGTCGGGCTTAAGGAGAAAGACGCGGAAGCGAAAGGCGTTAAGATAAACGTCGGAAGATTTCCTTACGCGGCATCGGGAAAGGCCCTTACAATGGGAGAGACCGAAGGCTTCATTCAGCTCATAACAGAAGAAGGCACTGAGAGGGTTTTGGGTGCGACGATTGTCGGTGCGCACGCGACGGATTTGATAGGAGAGGTTGCGGTCGTCGTGAGGGCGGGCGGGAAATTAAAAAACATAACCGATACCATACACGCTCATCCGACGTTACCTGAGATAGTGCATGAAGCGGCGGAAGACATCCACGGCATGGCGATACATAAGATAGGCAGGAAGCGATGAAAAACTTGCGATTTGCCCGCCAGACTTCGTTATCGGCGCATTTTTGCTACTCGGCGTATTAGATATACGCCGGAGCCTGTTCCGAGCGAAGCGAAGAATCTCCAAAAATGGCCGCTGCCTCGTCGGGGTACCCACCCCATAGGGTGGGTCGGGCAACTTGCAAGTTTTTAGAATGATTATTTATTGAAGGAAGGATAAACTTGTCTCTCATAGTTCAGAAATACGGCGGCACCTCGGTCGGCTCGGTCGAGCGGATAAAAAACGTGGCCAAGAGGGTCGCCAAGACAAAAGAGGCCGGCCATGACGTTATAGTCGTAGTGTCGGCCATGTCCGGTGAAACCGACCGCTTGATAAACCTCGCGAAGCAGGCATTTGACGGTCCGGTTGGAAACCGCGAGTACGACGTTATCGTCTCGACAGGAGAGCAGGTTACAATCGGCCTCCTTGCTCTCGCGCTCCAATCAATCGGATGCAAGGCAAAAAGTTTTTTAGGACTTCAGGTGCCGATAATCACTGAGACGAGATTTTCCTCGGCCCGCATAGAAAGCATAGAGAAGAAAAAAATAATGGCTGAATTAAAAGACGGCTTTGTGGCTGTTGTCGCGGGTTTTCAGGGAGTTGACCCTGAGGGTAATATTACGACTCTCGGAAGGGGCGGAAGCGATACGACGGCGGTAGCCATTGCCGCGGCCTTGAAGGCCGACCTCTGCGAGATATACACGGATGTCGAGGGGATTTATACGACAGACCCTAATATATGCAATGAGGCGCGGAAGCTCAAGAAGGTCTCTTACGACGAGATGCTCGAGATGGCGAGCCTCGGGGCGAAGGTTTTGCAGACGCGGTCAGTCGAGTTCGCCAAAAAATACAACGTCCCGGTCATGGTAAGGTCTTCTTTTACCGACGCCGAAGGCACTCTTGTATGC
>JBAQMW010000307.1:0-3513 GCA_049303155.1 Thermodesulfobacteriota bacterium
ATGTAAGTGTGATTCGGGCTCTTCTATTGCCAATATTAAATTGCTATGTTTTAATGATTTTTTCGAAATATGCCTTACCAACGAAATCGCAACCAAGCTCTTTATACCATCACCCTTCTGCTCTAAATCTGTTTTTATCCCATCGTCTATTAAAACACGGCAAGTATGTCTAATCGCTCTGCTTAAATTTCTACTTGTATTTAATTCGATTTTCTTAACATCAGGAATAAATTCAGAGACGCTAACTTGTAAGTGTCTTGCTAAATCAACAAGTATTGGATTTTGTATGTTAACAATTCTTTGCAGCAATTCTTTATAGGCTTGCTGGTCTTCTAGTAAAGCAAGTTCTTGGGAAAGCAAATTCTCAACAATTTGAACTGCATATTCGGTTGGCCTCACTGCAGGAATATATTGAAAATTTAAATGGTCCCGCATGAAATTTGAAATTATAGCGGACTTTTTTCTAAGAGTTTTTTTAGCAGGGCCAGGTATGACAACATCAAAAATTAAATTGCCATCTTTTGCATAATTTAACTTTAATGACAAGTTACTTGATAAATGAGTTTCTGTTTTTTTAAAGAAATCACCTTTATCTGACTCTGTTAATTCAAATTCAAGAATAAATTCCGAGGACCCTTCAGGCAGAGTTCTTTGTAAAGGAACAGGGAAATCTCTTTCCCAATCATAATCAACTAAATTCTGGTTCGATAATCGATAAGATTGTTCTCTATAACCTCTTTCTCTTAATCTCATTCTATCTAATCTGGAAACTCCTAAACCTAACGTATTTAGAGATAAAACAAGACCTTGAAGTATATTTGATTTTCCTTCATTGTTTGGCCCAATTAATATGCTCTTATCATACAACGGCAATTTATAAGCCTTTGTAATAGAACGATAATTTTTAATTGAAAATGCACTTAATTTCATTTATATATTCCTTTTGGATTTTTAAAATTTTAACTAATTTTAATTGCCGTATCTCCTGCTTTATGATCTCAGAAAGTGAATTTCTAGATTATTTTTTAGCCTTCCAACGTTCCACGGCTGGCCAAGATAATACTTAAAAAAGTCCTCAAAGGTTATAAAAGATAAAGGGGATAGATTTACTTACTATAGCTCCTGGTCTTAGCCACTTCGTCATCTTCTGCACATCATAGAAAGGGCCGGGCAAATTCCCCCTTTTACCCCTCCCCATACACCTTGACGCAGTTTTTACCGGCCTTTTTGGCCTCGTAAAGGGCCTTATCGGCGAAGTCCACCATGTCCCCTGAATTTATTATGCCTTTATGCGGATAGCTGCAAAGCCCGAGGCTTACGGTTATCTTCTCCTTCATGAGATTCGCGTAGCAATGTTCCGCCACGGCGTCCCTTATCCTCTCCGCCTCTATCATTGCTCCGGGGAGCGGGGTCTGCGGTAGCATGACGACGAACTCCTCCCCTCCGTAGCGGGCGACGAGGTCAACCTTCCTGACGCATCTTTTCAATATCGTAGCCAACTCCTTCAGCACTATGTCGCCGACCCTGTGGCCGTAAGTGTCGTTTATATGCTTAAAGTTGTCCACGTCAAGCATTATGATGGAAAGCGAGTTATCGTAGCGCACCGCCCTCTCGAACTCCTCGTCGAGCCGCGTGTAAAAAAAGTGGTGATTGAAGAGAGCGGTAAGCCTGTCGGTTATGCTTAATTCCCTCAACTCCTCCCTCTCCCTCATTACCTCCTCGAAGAGTTTGGCGTTCTTTATCGCGGGATAAGAAGAGTTCGCCACTATCTGGCAGAAGTTTACCTCCTTCGCCGTAAAAGACCTCTTGACCCTTCTGGCCCGGAGGAAAAGGGTCCCCAGCACCTCTTCGTTGAAAACGACAGGCACGACCAGGACGCTCATGTCCCTAAGGTCTTTTATGAGGCCGTGCACGGATTCCGTCAACGGGTTAGTGGCTATGTCCTGCACGACAAGCGGCTTCTTCGTGGTTATGACCTCGCGTATTTCGGGGTATTTCCGGAGGTCTATCTTGAGATTCCGCGCGTTCGGATTATCGTGCGAAACGAGGACATACCCCTCGCTGTCCTTTTTTATGAGGACTATCGAGCACCTGACGGCCGAGGTAATCTCCGCGACCTTCCTTACTATCGTGCTTAAGACCTCGTTCGTATCGAGGAGCGCGCTGACCGAGGTCGAGATGGAAAGTATGGTTTCGGAATTCCTTTTATCCTCGTCTATCTCGCGGTAACAATCTACTATCCTCGCGTGCGCGTTGACCCTCGCGATAAGTTCGACTTCGTCAACGGGCTTGACTATGAAATCGTCGGCGCCTTTGCCGAGGGCCTCGGATATGACCTTCTTATCCCCCACAATCGAAACGACTATTATCGCGGGCCTTATGGGCGATTCGATCCTTCTCATGGCCTCGCACACCTCTATCCCGTCCATTCCGGGCATCACTATGTCGAGGAGAACAACGTCCGGCTTAAACGACTTGAACGCGGCAAGCCCCTCCTCTCCGTCGGACGCGCTCATAACGAGGTATCCGTGACGTTTGAGTATGTCTTCGAGCATGGTTCTCGTAAGGGCGTCGTCGTCCACCACAAGAACTTTCTTTTGGTTAACCATGGTTCTCCCGCAAGGGCTGAGCCCCCCCGCTTAATATTGCGGGGGCAGGCTCTTGACCCGTAATGCTTCAATTATCTCCTGCGGCAACTTCCCGTTGCAATGGCTTCGCCGGGGTACCCACGGGGCACCCATCCGAAAGATGGGTCGTGGAACCCGGCCACAGGACTCTTGACAAAATTCCACTGTTACGTTATTTTGTTCAATGCGCCGGCGTAGCTCAGTGGTAGAGCAACTGATTCGTAATCAGTAGGTCGGGAGTTCAACTCTCCCCGCCGGCTCCATTTAAACCCAGCACCACTTTTCAGTATTAACACACCTGCAATACATATACCTATAACAAATATTATTGTCTCAACAGTCCGCGCTCACAGCGAAAAGTGGTGCTGGGCAAATCAATCCTTCGGCTTATCCGCATCCTTTACAGTATCATTCGGCTTATCATTCGGCGCGTCCGCCGGAGCGTCAAGAATGGCCAAAATGGCGTCCGCCTCGATATATCCGGGTAGCAGCCTTCCATCGGGGAATATTATTGCCGGAGTCCCTGTTATGCCGAGTTCCGCCGCGAGCTTGAGATTATTGTCAACCTCTGTTGCGTCGCACTTGGCCTTGGGCTTGGATATTTGCTTGCCGCTAAACACGTCGTCCATGAGCTTCATGACCTTGGCCTCGGACTTTTCGCAAACAATGGCCTTTGCCTTATCGTAGGCCTCGGGGTGCATGGGAAGGGGATAGAGCTTTATCAGGAACGCCACGTCTTTTCTCTTCTCCACCACCTTTTTCATCTCAGTATGGAGCCTCTGGCAGTACGGGCAATCGGGGTCGGAAAATACTATAATCTTTTTGTCCGCCTTCTTGTCGCCGATAACTATGGCCTTATCGACGGGGATACCGCTCAAATCCAGCT
>JBAQMW010000308.1:0-3313 GCA_049303155.1 Thermodesulfobacteriota bacterium
CTCTATGCGAAATATTTGGTTCAGGTTATAAACCTGAACCCGCAGGCAGTTGCAGTTGTAGGGTGGGCTCTGCCCACCATTGAAAGAACCGGATTCCCGCTTCCGCCATTATTATCGGCGGACGGGAATAACAATCTCGAGGAGGATTACCGTAGATGAAATTCAGGAATATTCCGGGCGCGGCGTTATTTTTAGTTTTTTCTTTTTTGTTCGTGGATTTGGCAACGGCGGAAGGCAATATCCATGCAGGGCCTCTTAAAATACACCCGTATATATCCGTTAAAGAAGAATATAATACCAACATATACGCTACCGTGAACGATAGGGAAGACGACTTCATAACCAGCGTAAAGCCGGGACTCCGGCTTGAATTGCCCATAAGAAGGCACTCGCTGCTGCTTGACTATAACGTTACCGACATAAACTACGAAGAGCATCACGGCGAAAACTCAACCGACCAGTACGGCATAGGCGCCCTTGATTTGAGGCTCGGCGAACGGCTTGGTCTCCGGTTGATGGACGTGTACAACAAGGGTCATGAGCCGAGAGGTTCTTCGTCAACAGGCAGTATAGAAAGATTCAAGAATAATACGGCGGGGGCAACGGTTTTCTACGCCCTTATGGACGTGTCGAAGGTCGAGCTCAACTACGCATTTACAAACTGGATTTTTGTGACCGACGCAAACGCCTTCAGGGAAAGAGACGAGCATCTTGTCTCCGCGTACTTCTATTACAAGTTTCTTCCCAAGACATCGGTGTTCATCGAATACGACAATAAAATGGCGGACTTCGAACTCGCCGCGAGCCCTCTCGACAATACCGTTAACAGCGGTTATCTTGGTTTGAAGTGGGAGATAAGCGAAAGCTCTACCGGCATTGTAAAAGGCGGTTACTCATGGAAGAACTTCGATGAGGACGTAATCGAAGATTACAACACGTGGACCGCTTCCGCGAACCTGACGCACGAGTTTACGTCTTCAACAAGCGTAATGTTGAACGCGGCCCGGACAGTAAACGAGACCAACCTTAACTTTCCCGTTCTCATGAGGTATTTCGTAACAACAGGCGGTTATGCCGAGTTGAAGCAGGCCATACTGAAGAAGTTTTACGCTAAGATTAACGGCTCTTTCGGTCAAGACGTGTATTCCGACGAGCAGATTGTCACTTCAGGGGAATTGGAAAGAAGGAAAGATAACACAACGAGCGGAGGCGCGGGAATCGGCTACGACATTCAGGATTGGCTTAAGTTAGCCGTGGACTATACATATAAGGTAAGGAACTCGAATCTGGACTCGGTCGAGTACATAACCAACGCGACGGTATTTACCGTGAAAATCGAGTTGTAAAAGGACGGGCCGCCCCTTCGGCAAGCTCAGGACGGGCTTAGGCCCGTCCTTTTTTATTCTAAGCGCGAAGACGAGAAAGAACGTAGATTCCGTAGCTCAACCCTTTAGAGCCTGCCCCCCGATGTTACATCGGGGGGGCTGATCTGTATCAGGGCTAAAGCCCTAATCTCCGGCAGAAATCCAAATCATGTTGCCGTAATATCTTAAATTTGTTATACTTTTAATGTATCGTCTTGCAAATGCGCTCAAGAGACGGAGAAGTGTTACGAGAGCCTGAAACAATCATTAGTCTGTTCTGAGCGGAGTCGAAGGGTTAGCCGATGTCTCTTTTATCAATGCGTATTTTTTTTTGATTTTTCTCTCGGCTGTATTCATTCTGCCTCACTTCGCTTCGGCTTTGGATAAACCCGCAGCAGTTGTCAAGGTCTTTGCCGGAGAAGTTGCCTTAAAAAGCCGCGGCGCATTCAAGAATCTGCAAATAAAAAAGGCTACCCCCTTTCCCAAAGGGGGGTCGGGGGGGATTAAGGATTATCCGGTAAGCGCCGGCGATGAGTTGAGATTGGCTCGAGACGCCAAGGCTCAAGTCGTATTTTTAGACGGCTCGTTCGTGAATATTACGGGGGAAGCGGTTTTCAGCATAGGTTATTACTCAAACCAAGGCGCGCCGCCGGCAAGCAGGGCGATCATTTTGTTTTCGGGAAACGCCGCGAGGTTTGTCGTCTCCAAAGCTACCAAGAGTTATTTGAGCGTGAAAACCCCTACGGCAGTCATAACAGGCGGCAATTCGGATTTCGTAATAAGTTCGGATGAGAAGAGAACCGTTATTTCGGTTATCTCGGAATCTGCCGTTGTTCGCAACTCATCGCCGCTTATCGTGAATGAGGCCGTAGTCAAGCCGGGCCGGTCAGCCGTAATCGCTTCGGATGCGCCGCCTTCTTCTCCCGTGATGCTTTCGAGGAAGGAACTGAGCTCGTTAATCCGGCAGAATACTTTTAGCGAAACAACGCGCTGACATAATCATCCGTAGCTCAGCCCTTCAGGGCTGATGAATATCAGGGCTAAAGCCCTGAGCTACAAAAGACAAAAGACAAAGATGAGAGACTTTATGGCGAGAATTTTTCTTATAATGACGATGTTTATTTTTGCGTCAACGCAATGTCTTTTGGCCGACGATTATGTCGTTGGGGAGGGGGACCTCCTGAAGATAACGGTGTACGAGAATCCCGATTTGACCACGGAGGCGAGGGTCGGCGGCGACGGCAAGATAAGTTTCCCTCTTATCGGCGAGGTCAAGGTTACGGGCAAGACCGCCGCGGAGATAGAAAAGCACATGGCAATTCTGCTTGAAGACGGGTATATCAAAAAGCCTCACGTAACCGTATTCATAGAGGAATACAAGAGCAAAAAGGTAACGGTATTAGGCGAGTTCGTAAAGCCGGGACTCGTGGAACTAAGGGGCAACGCTACTCTTATGGAGGTCATATCCAGCGCCGGAGGCGTTACCCCTAACGCGGGAGAAACCCTTTTCATTCAGAGGCAGATATTCAGGGGCGGCGGTTCGGAGAAAGAAGACATTACGGTAACTGTTGACTTGAAGCGTCTTCTCGAAGAAGGCGACGTGACGGCTAACGCCCCTGTTCAGGACGGAGACAGCATATACGTGCCGAGGGCGTCTTTCGTTTACGTCGCAGGAGAGGTGAAGACCCCGGGGGCGTATAAGATTACGAAAGGCCTTACGGTGCTTAAGGCGATAACCCTTGCCGGCGGCTTTAGCGATAAGGCATCGAAGGGCAGCACAAAGATAATCAGGAAGAATAAAGAAGGGGCAGAGATTACGATAAGAGTCGAGATGGACGCGCCCATACAGCCGGACGACGTGATTATGGTCCCGTTGAGTTTCTTTTAGGGTAATGGAAAAAGGCGTAGGGCAGGCGGGGGCGCCCACCGGGGTACCCACTCTCCGAGTG
>JBAQMW010000309.1:0-3521 GCA_049303155.1 Thermodesulfobacteriota bacterium
TTCGGGACGACCCATCCTTCGGATGGGTACCCCGCCCTCGCAATGACAATATGGGACTTTTTCGGCTGCCTCCCTAAAACTAAAAAAACCTTCCGCTTCCGGAAGGTTTTTTTACGGCGTAAAATTGCCGCAGCCTCTCTTTGAGAGGCCAAAAAAAACTCTTTCCGTCCCGGTCCGCGGTCTATCTCGCGGATACAAGCGGTATGTAGTGCTGCGTTCCCCCTTTTATCGACTTTATCTCCTTCACGAGGTTTGACAAGTCTTGGGGGTTGCTTACGAAATCTATCTCGGTCGTATTCACGACAAGAAGCGGCGTGTCGGTGTAATAAAAAAAATACTTGTTATACGCGTCCACGAGCCTTTTAAGGTAATCCTCGCTTATGTCCTTTTCGTAAATCTTACCTCTTTTCTTTATCCTCTCGATAAGCACCTCGCTCGAGGCCTGAAGATATATGACCAAGTCCGGCTTCGGAAGGCTCGCGTCGAGAAGCACATAAACCTGCTCGTAGAGGCACAACTCGTTTTCGTCAAGGTTCAGATAGGCGAATATCCTGTCTTTCGCGAAAAGATAATCCGATATGACGGTCTTAGCAAAGAGGTCTCTCTGGCTCAACTCCTTCTGCTGCTGATAGCGGTTAAGCAAAAAGAAAAGCTGGGTCTGGAAAGCGAACTTCCTCGCGTCAGCGTAAAACTTGGAAAGAAAAGGATTGCCGTCAACCTCTTCGAGAAGGACCTTGCCCTTTATCTCGTTAACGAGAAGCTCTGCGAGGCTCGTGGTGCCGACCCCTATCGGGCCCTCGACGGCTATGTATTTAGCATCGCCCATGAATGAAAAGATTAACCTATCGGAAGATTAAAATCAAGGGCAGAGGCTCCGTCTGTCCGTGTTTGACACGAAATTAAGATATTTAGAACTTTGGGATTGACTCAGTTCCTTTTGCCTTCTCAGTCCGTTATCAATTCTAATTTTTCTTTCGTTGCCGAAGGCAGCCGCACCGGAGCAAAATACTCCGCGGGATATAAATAATCCTCGCCGGATTCATCTATAACCCTTATCTGACGATGTCTTTCAACTCCTCTATCGGCCAACACCTCGTATATCTTTCTCGTCTCCAATGACGCTTCATAGCCGCGATTATCAATGCAAATCATAAAATGTTTTTTCATAACCGCCTCGCTTCCGCTCGCTTGTTACGGCTCTATCCGTCGAAGAAAATCCACGCCGTCAAAATCTTTGTCGTAGGAATATATCTCTTCGGTTTTATTATGCTTCATAAAAACGGCATTATAGGCGTCAATGAAATCAATATTTTGCACGCTGTATATGGCAAGCGCCTCGGTGATAATCCTGTAATTTTTCACCTCGATGTTCGGCGTATTGAGTATTATGGAAACCTTTTCAACAATCTCTGATTTCGGCGTTTTATAGTAGGAAAGAAGCGTCCACACCACCTCCGCTATCACCATGTCAGAGGTAACAAGCGTCTCGCCGCCGTTAACGGCCCTTTCAAACAACGCCTTGCATTTATTGTATTTTACCCTGTCGTCCGCTGTCAGGTAGCGCAAAAACACATTGGTATCTATGAAGCGTGCCTTCATTACTTCCTTCCCTTCAGGACTTTCCGCGCGACGATCTTTCTGGTTTTTTCCCTTACCATTTTAAAATCAATCGGCTTTTCCTCCGGAGGAATCTTTATCGAGCCGCCTATATCCAAAATATTCCCATGAATAGGCCTCAAAACGGCGTGGTCTTTCTCGATAGTAATGAGGACTTTATCCGAAGGCCTCAAATGAAGCACATCCCTTATGTCTTTGGGAACCGTTATCTGTCCTTTTGAAGTCAGAGTTGATATTGACATACTTACCTCCATATAACTTTCTTACATTCTACCCTTATTCCTACTTTAAATCAACGGAGCCCCCTTCTTTCATCAGTTTTGTAGGGTGGGCACTGCCCACCGAAATATCAGATACTCACTCCTGTAAATGGTGGGCAATGCCCACCCTACGTTCTTACTTTAAATCAACGGAACAGGGCGTCGGTCAAAGCGCGGAATTCCAAAAGACCGAGCGTCTCGCCCCTTCTCTTGGGGTCTATGTCGCAATCCGAAAGTATCTTTCTCAATTCATCGTCTCCCATGCTGAACGCCTTAAGGCAATTGAAAATGGTCTTCCGCCTTTTGGAGAAAGAGGTTTTCACTACCTTTTTGAAACGCGCCTCTTTTTCAGCGTCTATAAAAGGAGACGCCAAGACCTCAAGCCTGACGACTCCCGACATTACCTTCGGCGGAGGCTCGAAACACATAGGCGACACGTCAAACATGTAAGACGTCTCAAAAAACGCCTGAGTAAGTACGGATAAAATCCCATAGTCTTCGGTAGATGGTTTCGCAACAAGCCTCTTTGCCACCTCTTTCTGAAGCATGAGGGTCATATCGCTCAAGGCGCCTCTTTCGTCTATGAATTTGGCTAATATCGCCCCTGAAATATTGTAGGGAAGATTTGAAACGACCTTTATCTTCTTCCCGGCCTTTTCAAAAAATGACGACAGAGGGATGCCGAGGATGTCTTTATTTATAATCTCAAGCCCTGTGTCTTCCGGAAACCTCTTCTTGAGGGACTCACAAAGACTCTTGTCTATCTCGACTGCGAAAACCTTTGCCCCGGCTTGAAGAAGCCGCCCGGTCAAGACTCCGAGTCCGGGGCCTATCTCAAGAATAGCGTCCCCTCTCTCGACCTTTGAAACGCCGATTATCTTTCTTACGATATTTTGGTCAACGAGAAAATGCTGGCCAAAGCGTTTTTTGGGGCGCGTTCCGGCATGGTTCATGTCAAAATTCCAAAGAAGGGTCTGCGTTAAGGCTTAATCTTCCCGACGCGCCATCGCCTTTTTTCTTGATGATGTGATACGCCGATACAGCCACCATGGCGCCGTTATCGCTGCAATAGCGGGGCGGCGGGATAAAAAGCCTTATGTTGTTTTTTCCGGCAACATCCGAAAGCCTCTGCCTCAGCCTCGAATTGCAGGCGACCCCTCCGGCGCAGACGAGGTTTTTCACGCCCGTAGCCTCGACCGCCCACATCGCCTTCTCGACAAGCACGTCCACTATGGCCTCTTGAAAACCCGCCGCAACGTGACGCTTCATGTCTTCGGTCAATTCCGCGGCCTTTACCTTATGGAGAACGGCGGTCTTAAGACCGCTGAAACTGAACTCAAGACTTCCCTTGGCGATAATCGGACGCTTGAATTCCACTAAGAACGGGTCGCCTTGTTTTGCGAGCCTGTCTATCTCAACGCCTCCCGGATATCCGAGGCCCATGAGTTTCGCGACCTTGTCGAACGCCTCGCCCGCGCTGTCGTCTCTGGTCTGGCCTAAGACTTTAAGTCTCGTAAAATCCTCGACCAATAAAAGAGCCGTATGCCCGCCCGAGACTATAAGGGCGACGAAAGGAAAATCCGGAACCTCCTTAATCCCCCCCGACCCCCCTTTCGGGGCACCCGACCCACTCTCCGAGTGGGT
>JBAQMW010000310.1:0-2594 GCA_049303155.1 Thermodesulfobacteriota bacterium
GAATAAAAATACCTCATGACACAACAATAAACTCCCGGCCTACTACCTCTTCCACGTGAAACTGAAGATAAGTTCCTTTTTCCCTCTTAAAACCTTTATACGGAAAATATAATCGCCTTTCTTCGCCGTGTCCAGAGAATTCATGTAAGAGAACATCCCGTTCATCTCCATGCCCGTAAGGGTAATCTCCTTTTTCTCGCCGTTCGGAAGTCTGACGAGCGCAATAACAGAGGCGTCGGTTATCGCCTTCTTGGTTTTGATGTCGCTTAAATACACGTCAATCGTCTTTTGTTTTTCGTCAAGTTTCAAGTCCGCCCTTGTGCCGTCCAAAACCGACGTCATGATGCCGGACGAATACGCAATCTCCGCCGAAAGAATAAAAAACATGGTTGCGATGAGCGCGGCTTTGGTAATCTTCATAAGACCTCCCCGCTTATTTATTTCTACTAACTCAGCCCTGTCTTGCGTAGCTCAGGGCTTTAGCCCTGATACTTCTCAGCCCTGAAGCCTGTCCTGATCTTGTCGAAGGGGGCTGATATACCATTGATTCTACTAATCGTAGAATCAATGGTTAAAAAAACTCACCGCGTATGATGTCCGTGCCGCGTCTCGCAGTGCTCTTTACAGTCCTTGCCGAGCGAGGCGGCGTGAGATTCACAGTGCTTCATCGTGCACTCGACCTGGCCTTTGTCGTAAAATCTTGCCGAAACAGGCATGGCGAAAGAAATGGTTAACGCAATGACAGCCAAAAAACTCAAAAAAAGAGATTTCAAAGACGCCTTCCGAGGCGCAGGCTCTATCCCGTGGCTAAGCCTCTTTACCCTCTCCACGAGTCCGCACCCGCCGTTACCGGCAATGGAAACGCCTTCCTGGGCGAGCCTTCCATTATGAGAGGCCACCTTTAAAAGGGCGGACGCGAGGCTTAAAGGCTCCTTCAAAAGAGCCGTTGCGAAGTCGTCGGCCATAATCTCCGCTTTCGCCCTTGCGTTCGCGTATATGACCTTTAAAAGCGGAATGTAGAAGAAACAGTCCTTTAAAAATCCGATGAGGAAAAACCTGAGCGGGTCTTTCGCTCTTTTATGCCTTAACTCGTGGAAGAAAACCGACAAGAGTTCTTTGCGGTCGAGCGAAGAGATAAGAGAGTTCGAGATATAAATCCTCGGCCTTAAAAACCCGTGCGTGAAGGCGAGCCTTAACGTATCGTCCTTTATAAGGACAATGCTGCCTCCGTTATCGTAAAGAGAAAGAGCCTTGAGCCTTTGCCTCGCGCGGAAGAAGTTTCTTGCGGCAGAGGCGGCGCCGTAAACAACGCCTCCGAAGGCGAGCGCTGCTCCGCTCCAGAGGAAAACGAGTTTTATCGCGTCCTTGTACGCGATGCAGCGCACGAAGAGGCTCTGGCAAAGTTCCAAGACCCCTCCTGTGAAGGACAAAAGTCCGGATAAGCCCGACGCGGCCCACGCGATAGCGGCTATTGTTACGCTTAAGGCCATTATAATCGCAAGAAGCGCGGCCTGCATTATTTACCCTTTCTTGCCGTGAAGCTCTTTTTTTCTGCCCTCTATGACCGAAAGAAGTTTTTCAAGTTCCGCCGGTGAAACGTCCGGAAGCATGTCCACGAAAGAGGCAAAAACTCCGCTCGTTGATATGCCGGCCATGTCCTCCAAAACCGCGCTCGATACGCCTCTGGCGAACTCGTCCCTTGAAATTGCCGGCGCGAAAAGAAAAACGCTTTCGCCCTTTACCTTTTTAACGAGGCCTTTCTTGTAAAGCCTTTCTATGACCGTAAGCACGGTGGTCAAGGCTATCGGTCTTTTTGTCTTTATCTCGGAAAATATGTCCTTACCGCTTAAAGACTCTCTTTTCCAGAGAACGCCGAGGATTTCCTGCTCGAGCGGTCCCAATGCCCCGGCATAGCCGTATTTCTTTTTTGCGTTTTTATCCATATCGCGTCCCGAATCTAACCTCATCAAAACATTATATTCGACAATGCGTAGAATGTCAAGGGGGAATATCTCAGCCTCTCCGGCCAATCCGATAAAGAAAGAAAATATCGCTCACGCTTCTGCGACCCACCCTTCGGGTGGGTTCCCCGGAGAGGGAGATTCCGGCGAACTCCGGAGATGTCACCCTTAATTTTCACTTTTCTCCTGCTAAACCCTGAGGCGCCTCCCCTCCTTCCACTTCTCCGGGCTTTAATCCTTTCAACTCCCATTGCCCGATTTTTATGCGGATAAGCCTAAGGCACGGATGATTTATCGCGGCGGTCATGCGGCGCACCTGTCTGTTCCTTCCTTCGATGATGGTGAGCCTGAGCCAAGCCGTGGGGATATTTTTCCTGTAACGGATAGGCGGCACGCGGGGCCAAATACCGCGCGGCTCATCCATAATCTCCGCTTCAGCCGGCTTTGTCATTCCGTCTTTTAAAAGCACGCCCTTTCTTAATCTTCCGAGCGAGTCCTCGTCAGGTATTCCTTCGACCTGAACGAGATAGACTTTTTGGAGTTTATGACGAGGGTCTGATATAAAATGCTGAAGACTGCCGTCATTCGTCAGGATAACAAGCCCTTCGCTGTCATAATCGAGCCGGCCCGCGG
>JBAQMW010000311.1:0-3703 GCA_049303155.1 Thermodesulfobacteriota bacterium
GGTTGAGACCGCGATAGCGGCGAGGCTTCGCGCCGGAGCAAACCCTTCGGAAAGATTCGTTCTCTACGGAACAATCGACATAAACAAGGCTGGCATCGAGGAGCTTTCGCTTTTGCCCGGGGTCGGAGAAGGCCTTGCCCAAGGCATAGTTTATAGGAGAATGGCGCTCAAAGGATTTAGGAACGTGGAAGAACTTAAAACAGTAAAAGGCATCGGAGAGGCCAAGTTTTCGGCGATAAAAAAATACGCCAGTGTCGAGGCCCCGGCACTTGAGAATAAGAAAGGCAGATGATGGAACCCTACGTTCTTTACGGACTTTTGGCAGGCGTCATAACGCTTATAGCTGGCGTGCTTCCGCTCTACGTGAATTTTAAAGGCGTGCGCTATGTAATCGCGGTTTCCGCCGGAGTAGTTACGGCCACGGTATTTCTTGACCTTCTTCCCGAGGCGAACCTCGCACGGGACGCGTGGATAATGGCCGCCGGGTTTCTTATTTTTTACGTGGTGGGGAAGCTTACGATACTGCATTCGTGCGCAGAGATGGAATGCGAGGAGCATTCCATGAACATGGTTTCCATAATCGGGATGTCGCTCGATAACGTTATAGACGGCATCGCCATAACAATCGGTTATCTTACCGATCCGCACCTCGGGCTTGTGATAACCGTGGCCGTCATCATACACGAGATACCGCAGGACATAACGGCCACTCTCATCATGAAGGGCTTGGGTTATGGCACGAAAAAGATGCTCATACCGATTATTTTCGCCGCGATCGCGTATCCCATAGGCGCTTACGCGGCAATATTCATACCGGGTACTTTCCATGAGCCGCTTATCGCCTTTATAGCGGGGGTTTTCATATACGTAGGCATCGGAGACCTCTTCGTGGAGGCGCACAAGAAATTCAATTTGAAAGTTATAGTATCGGTTTTGTTAGGTTTTGTGTTAGTATTCGCCCTTGAAATGGTGATGGGCCACTAAGAAACAGGGACAGGGAATTATCATGATAACTCGATACGCGAGAAAAGAGATGTCCCGAATATGGGAGCCGGAGGCCAAGTTCCGCAAGTGGCTCGAAGTGGAGTTGATTGCGTGCGAGGCGTGGCATAAAAAAGGGCGCATCCCTAAAGACGCTCTTTTGAGGATAAAGAAAAAGGCGAGGTTCGACGTAAAGCGGATTGACGAGATAGAAAAGACCGTCAAGCACGACGTCATAGCGTTTTTGACTTCAATCGGCGAGCACATAGGCAAGGACTCCCGCTACGTGCACATTGGCCTTACCTCGTCCGACATCGTTGATACCTCTCTTTCGCTCCTTTTAAGGGAGGCATCCGGCATAATAATAAAAGACATCGAGGAGCTTCTCCGGGTTTTAAAGAAAAAGGCATTTAAGCACAGGAAAACAGTGATGATGGGCAGGAGCCACGGTATCCACGCCGAGCCTGTTACGTTCGGCCTGAAGATGGCGCTTTTTTATTCGGAGATGAAAAGAAACCTTGAGCGGATGAAACGAGCGAAAGAAACGATATCCTACGGGAAACTTTCCGGCGCGGTCGGAACCTTCGCGAACATAGACCCGTTCGTGGAAACTTACGCGCTTAAAAAACTCGGCCTTAAGCCGGAGCCTGTGGCTACGCAGGTGGTGCAGAGGGACAGGCATGCGGAGTTTTTCACGACGCTTGCAATTATAGCCGCCACTATAGAGAAACTCGCAATCGAGATAAGGCATCTTCAGAGGACAGAGGTCTTGGAGGTCGAGGAGCCTTTCACAATAGGGCAGAAGGGTTCTTCGGCAATGCCGCACAAGCGCAATCCCGTTCTTTCGGAAAACTTGACCGGCCTCGCCCGCCTCATGAGGGGATATGCCGCCTCTGCAATGGAAAACGTCGCTCTGTGGCACGAACGCGACATAAGCCACTCGTCTGTCGAGAGGGTCATTGGCCCTGACGCCACCATACTTCTTGATTTCATGTTATATCGGGTTACGGGCCTTATAAAAGACCTCGTTGTTTATCCGGAGAACATGAAGAAGAACATGGAGCGTTCTCATGGGCTTGTCTTTTCCCAGAGGGTCTTGCTTAATCTCGCTGAAAAGGGGATTTCAAGGGAAGACGCCTACAAAATCGTCCAGAAAAACAGCATGAAGGTTTGGAAAGAGGGAGGCAGTTTCATGGAGGCTCTTCTCGAAGACAAAGAGGTCTTGCGCTACTTGAAGCCCGTTGATATTAAAAAGTGCTTCGACATAAGGCCTTATATAAAGAACGTGGATTATATATTTAAGAGGGTGTTCGGGCGGTAGGAGGCGGATTCTTCAACTGTCATTGCGAGCCGCAGGGGAGCAGGCCATAAAAGTTAATCCGGAGGCAACAATGAAAAGACTCGAACAGCTCTACGAAGGCAAGGCAAAGATACTTTACTCAACCGACAACCCTGATTTGCTGATACAGTATTTCAAGGACGACGCCACTGCCTTCAACGCGGAGAAAAAGGGAACTATAAAGAATAAGGGCGTCATAAACAACAAGGTATCTTCGAGGATATTCAAATATCTCGAAGACAAGGGCGTAAAGACCCACTTTGTGGAGCGGATGTCGGACAGGGAGATGCTCGCTAAAAAGGTCGAGATAATACCCGTGGAGGTCTTGATAAGAAACGTCGTTGCCGGCTCGCTCGCCAAGAGGTTAGGTGTCGAGGAAGGAACGCCTCTTAAGACTACGATACTTGAGTTTTGCTACAAGAGCGACCCGCTCGGAGACCCTTTTATAAACGAGTATATAATAAGAGCCTTCGGCTACGCGACTGACGAGGAGATGGAAAAAATTAAAAACACGGCTCTTAAGGTGAACGACATCCTCTCGAAGTTTTTCGACGAGCGCGGCATAATTCTCGTTGATTTCAAGTTAGAATTCGGACGGCACAAGGGAGAGGTGCTTTTGGCCGACGAAATCACCCCTGACGGCTGCAGGCTCTGGGATAAAAAGACCCGTGAAAAACTCGATAAGGACAGGTTTAGGCGCGACCTCGGCAAAATAGAAGAGGCATACGAAGAGGTTTTGCGGAAGGTGATGGAATAGGTTTTTACGGAGGCGTATAAATATGGATATTAAAAGCGAAACTAAAACGGAAAACCCGAACGTCGCGACGTCCGCGACATCGGTCGAGAAGATGGGCGTGTTGGCTCTCGTAATCGTCATGTTCTTGACGGGCGGCATATACACGGGATTTTGGTTCGTCAAGAGAATCGGCGCGATTAACGCCATGAAATCAGAGTTTAAGCTCCGGGAGGGGATATTCGCTTTTATCATAGCCGGGTTCGCGGTGAACGTGTCGCTTCTTTTATACGTAATCTTTCAAGACGCTTCCCTTACCGAGGAACTCAGGCAAACCCTTCTTCAGGCATCCGACATTTTGACGATTGTTTTGCAGGTTTCCGTCCTCATACAGTGTTTTAAGGCGAGGCGCATATTCATGGACCATTTTAACGAGAACCTCAAAAAGGAAATTAAGTTTTCGTGGCCCGCCACTTTTTTCTTCGGCATATTTTATCTTCAGTATAAGATTAACAGGTTTTAGAATATTCTTACGGAAAGGCCGTGATATGAAGGCGAAAGTATACGTAACCCTGAAAAAAGGCGTGCTCGACCCGCAGGGCAAGGCGGTCATCGGCGCCCTCGATACCCTCGGGTTCAGGGAGGTAAAG
>JBAQMW010000312.1:0-5227 GCA_049303155.1 Thermodesulfobacteriota bacterium
GTGCCCTTTCTCGAACCCTTGAAACCCTGGCTTCCGGCGCTCGCCCACGCAAGGACGTTCCCTGAAAGGTCCGTAATGCTGACTATCGTGTTATTGAACGTAGCCTTTATGTGCGCCACGCCTCTTACTACGTTTTTTCTTTCTTTTTTAGCCTTTGCCATTACCCATACCCTCCGTCAGGCGCGTTCTTACGCCTCTTTCTTTCTCGATACAACGCCCTTCCTCGGGCCCTTCCTCGTCCTCGCGTTGGTGCGCGTTCTCTGCCCTCTCACCGGAAGGTTCTTCCTGTGCCTGATGCCCCGGTAGGAATTGATGTCCATAAGCCTCTTTATGTTCAAGGAGACCTCTTTCCTCAAATCTCCCTCGACCTTAAAGCTCTTGTCTATGGCCTTCCTTATGGCGGATACCTGCGCGTCGGTAAGGTCTTTGGCCTTCATCGCCAAGTCAATCCCCGCCTCAATCAAAATCTTAACGGCAGATACGCGCCCTATGCCGAATATCTTGGTGAGCGCTATCTCTATCCTTTTATCCTTGGGTAAATCTACCCCGGCAATCCTTGCCACCCTGAAACCTCCTTTTAAAAACCGTTATCAAATATCAAAATTAAGGTTTAGTCCTCTATTGAAAAATAAATCCTGTCGCTTCCCGTTGCAGGGTGTTGCGGCAACCGGAGCCCTGCCTGTCGAAGGAACCGAAATCTTTATCTTTGATTTCTCGATCTTTCAACGCATAACGCGCACGCATCACGGCATTCTACCCCTGCCTCTGCTTATGCTTCGGATTTTCGCAAACCACGCGCACTACGCCCTTCCTTCTGAGTATCTTGCACTTCGCGCAAATCTTTTTTACCGAACTCCTTACCTTCATGACGACTCTCCTAATCCTCTCGCTTCCCGTCGGGGTACCCATGCGAAGCATGGGTCGTGAGCCCAGCCCTTTCGGGGCGCCCGCCCAAAAGGCGGGTCAAGGGAGAATTCTATTTTCCTGTTTTATTTCGACCTGTATGTTATCCTTCCCCTCGTAAGGTCGTAAGGAGAAAGCTCCACTATGACCTTATCGCCGGGTAAAATCTTTATGAAATGCATCCTCATCTTGCCGGACACGTGGGCGAGCACCCTGTGCTTATTTTCAAGCTCCACCCTGAACATCGCGTTCGGAAGAGTCTCGACAACCGTACCTTCCACCTCTATCGCGTCTTCTTTCGGCATATCCTTTTTTAAATCCCCCCTAACCCCCCTTTGTAAAAGGGGGTAACCCTATAACCTGCTTAACACCCTTGGTCCGTCTTTGGTTATCGCCACCGAGTGCTCGAAGTGCGCCGACAATTTGCCGTCGGCCGTTACCGCCGTCCACCCGTCTTCAAGTATGCGCACCTGATGGCCGCCCTGATTTATCATGGGCTCTATCGCGAGCACCATGCCTTCTCTCAACAATTCCCCGGTTCCCGGCGAGCCGAAGTTCGGAACCTGAGGCGGCTCGTGAAGCGACCTTCCTATGCCGTGCCCCACAAACGCCCTCACCACCGAAAAACCTTCGCCTTCCGCGCAACTTTGCACGGCGTGGGATATATCGTAAAGCCTATTGCCTATCCGTGCCTTATCTATCGCCCTTTCAAGGCACCTTTCGGTAACATCTATGAGCCTCGAAGCCTCCGCGCTTATCCCGCCCACTCCGACGGTTATGGCGGCATCCCCGTAAAACCCCTCAAACAAAACGCCGAAATCCAGTCCTATTATGTCTCCCTCCTTAAGAACCTTTCTCGCGGAGGGCATGCCGTGCACTATCTCTTCGTTTACCGACGCGCAGAGGCAAAACGGATAACCCATGTAGCCCTTAAACGCCGGCCTTGCCTTTCTCTTCCCGAGTTCTTCTTCGGCGATACTCTCGAGGTCCATCGTGGTGATTCCCGGTGCGACCCTGTCTTTAAGAATACGGAGTATCTCGGCTACTATAAGATTACTCTTCCCGAGTTTTTCAATATCCTCGGGAGTTTTAAAGATTATCGGCGCGTCCCTTTTCAATAGCCCCTACTATGGCTTGGGTTATCTCGTCCACGCTTCCCGCGCCGTTTATCGCCCTGAAAAAGCCTTTCTTTCTGTAATGCTCTATTACCGGCATTGTCTCGGCTTCGTAAACCTTAAGCCTCGCCTCTATGGTGTTTTCCTTGTCGTCGTCCCTCTGGTAGAGCTCGCCTCCGCACTTGTCGCAGGCGCCGATCTTTACCGGCGGGTTAAATATCACATGATAGGTGGCGGCGCACTTCCTGCATACCCGCCTTCCGCCAAGACGCCTTACGAGTTCTCTTTTCTCCACCTCTATGCCTATCGCGGAATCTATGCCCTTGCCGAGTTTTTCAAGCGTTAAGTCCAACGCCTCGGCCTGCTTCACGTTTCTCGGAAACCCGTCAAGGACAAAACCCCTCGCGCAATCCTCCCCGTTAAGCCTTCCGGCCACCATCTCCACGACCAATTCGTCCGGCGCCAAAGCGCCTTTATCCATGAAGTCCTTGGCCTTTGCTCCGAGTAGCGTCTTGTCCCTGACACTTGCCCTAAGTATGTCGCCGGTCGAAATCTGGGGTATGCCGAACTTCTCGCAAATAACCTTCGACTGAGTGCCCTTGCCCGCGCCGGGCGCACCAATAAGTATTATGTTCATACTCCGGACTACCTGCCCTTGAACTTTCCTTTTTTAAGAAGCCCGTCGTAACTGCGCGCCAAAAGATGCGACTCTACCTGCTGGGCCGTATCCATGGCCACTCCGACGACTATCAAAAGAGCAGTGCCTCCGAAATAGAACGGCACGTTGAACTTCCACACCATTATCGAAGGCAGCACGCAAACCGCCGCCAGATAAAGCCCGCCCCAGAAGGTGAGCCTCGTAAGTATCGTGTCTATGTAATCCGCCGTATGTTGTCCCGGCCTTATTCCCGGAACGAATCCGCCGCCCTTCTTCAAGTTCTCCGCGACTTCCTTCGGGTTAAACTGTATGGCCGTATAAAAATAAGCGAAAAATATTATGAGCCCCACGTAAAGAAAATTATATAAAAGCCCTCCCGGATTCAGGCTCTCGGCGACTGTTTTCATGAAAGGCACGTTCGCGAAACTAACGACCGTCGCCGGAAATATCACCAGCGAAGACGCGAATATCGGAGGTATGACCCCTGATACGTTTATCTTGAGCGGCAGGTGCTGCGTTACGCCGCCCATCACCTTCCGGCCGACCACCCTCTTCGGATATTGTATGGGTATCCTACGCTGGGCCGTCTCCATGTAAACTATGAAGAAAATCACGGCAATCATGAGGGCTATCACCAACAACACGAGGATAAAACTTATCTCTCCCGTCCTAACGAGGCTTATCGTGTTGCCTACGGCGGACGGCATGCCCGCCACGATGCCGGCGAAGATTATAAGGGATATTCCGTTGCCAACGCCCCTCTCGGTAATCTGCTCTCCGAGCCACATTAGAAATGTCGTGCCTCCGGTAAGGGTTATGGTCGTAAGAACCCTGAATCCCCAACCCGGGTTGGTGACTATCGGCTCGCCGCTCGGCCCCGTCATGCTCTCGAGCCCGACGCTTATCATGAATCCCTGAATTAGCGCAAGTACGACCGTAAAGTATCTGGTGTACTCGGTTATCTTACGCCTTCCCTGCTCGCCTTCCTTGGAGAGTTTTTCTAAGTGCGGGATAACGACCGTCAGGAGCTGCAGTATGATGGATGCGCTGATATAGGGCATGATGTTCAGGGAGAAGACCGAAAAGTTCTCGAGCGCTCCTCCGGTAAACATCGTCGCGAAATCCAGAAGCGTGCCTCTTGCCGCCTTAAAAAAACTCGCCAACGCCACGGCGTCAACGCCGGGCGTCGGAATATACACGCCGATTCTATAAACCAAAAGAAGTCCCAGGGTTATCAATAACCTCTTGTTTAACTCCGGAACCTTGCCTATATTTGGCACGCTATTCGCCAACCGCCGAAACCTCCGCCTTGCCGCCGGCCGCGATTATCTTGGCCTTCGCAGACTTGCTGAACGCCGCAGCCTTGACGATAAGCGCTGTCTTTATGTCCCCGTCCCCCAATACCTTGACCGGAAGCCTCTTCGATCTGACGAGTCTCTTCTCGTAGAGCGACCCGATATCAACAGTCTCGCCCGAAGAAAAACCATCAAGATTCCCGACGTTCAACACCGAATACTCAATCTTGAATTCGTTCGTAAAGCCCCTTTTGGGAAGCCTTCTCGCAATAGGCGTCTGCCCGCCCTCGTAACCGCGCTTCGAGCCGCCGCCGCTTCTGGCCTTAAGTCCCTTATGCCCCCTGCCGGAGGTCTTACCCGAGCCGCTGCTCTCGCCCCTGCCGACCCTCTTTTTCCTCGTTGTCGCTCCCTTCGGAGCCTTGAGTTTGTTCAACATAATGATTCCCCGTCTTTTAATTCGTTATCAGTTACTTATTATCTTACTTTTTCCCGGCAACCGTTAACCTATTACCGAGATTAGCGGTCCTTTGTTTTCGTAGCGCCTCCCTTTAGGGTTGCGTCTTTTAGCAGGGCTAAAGCCCTGCCCTACGTTTACTTCGCCGTCCACAAGAATTATTACCTGTTATCCGTTACCTTATTTTTTTCCGATAACCATCCACCGATTACCGATAACTATTTCAACCGTTCTCGACGCTTACCAAGTGGCACACCTTGAATATCATGCCCCTTACGGACGGAGAATCCTTGAGCACGCTTACCGAGTTGAGCTTCCTCAAGCCGAGCCCCGTCAAGGTTTGCCTCTGGTCCTGCGGGCAACCGATGCCGCTTTTCTTTAGGGTAATTTTTACGCTTTTTTCCGGCGCCTTTTTCATAACTGAACCTCTTCAGCGGTTTTCCCTCTGAGCTTGCCGACCTCGCTTACGCTCTTAAGCTGGCTTAAGCCGTCTATCGCGGCCTTTACCATGTTGTGCGGGTTATGCGAGCCTAAGGCCTTGGTCAAAACGTTCTGCACCCCTACGCTCTCCATTACCGCCCTCACTCCGCCGCCGGCTATGATGCCGGTTCCGGGAGAGGCGGGCTGCATCACGACCTTGCCGCTTCCGTAATTACCTACTATCGCGTGCGGTATCGTGCCGTTTATTATCGGAATGGTGAGTAGGGATTTCTTCGCCTGCTCTATCGCCTTCCTTATCGCGTCCGGCACTTCGTTGGCCTTGCCGAGTCCGCATCCAACCCTGCCGCATCCGTCTCCGACC
>JBAQMW010000313.1:0-5337 GCA_049303155.1 Thermodesulfobacteriota bacterium
GGTTACGTCGTGGTCTGACCAGCGCATGGTCTTCGGGAAAGACAACTCCGCTATCGTGGAGCGCAGAAGTTCGGGAAGTATCTTTTCCGTCTTTTCGCCTTTTACGTCCTTCACGGCATAAACGTATTCGCCCTTTTCTCCTGCGACGAGTTTTAATTTTTCCGGCTTTACTCCCTGACTCTTGGCAAAACCAAGGAGGGCATGAGTGGGTTTTCCTTCGGAATCGAACGCGGCCTTTTTATGCGGCCCCTTGACCTCTGTTAAAACGTCTTTTTGCTTCTCGTCAAGGCCGGCCACGACAACGGCGAGACGCCTCGGGGCGCCGAAGGTTTCTATTGTCTTGAATCCGAGTCTGCCCGCCTCAAGTTTTTTGGCGAGTATGGAAGAAAGGCTTGCAAGAGCCGGATGTATGAAGCCGGCCGGCAATTCCTCGGAGCCGAGTTCAAGGATAAGGTCTTTCGCCATTTAAAATATTTCTCCTTCGGTTCCCTTTATTATGCGGAATGTTCAATGCAGGGCTGAGCCCTGCACCCATAATGCCTTAACTTGCGTTATGCCATGCGTGCTACAGAGGTTTCTTTATCCACTGTGCCGTCCGCAGGACCGACGAACTTCAATTTATCAGAATTTAAGTTTATTTCAATAGCGAATTTGAATGATAAAAACTGAAATGGTGGGCGTAGCCCACCCTACGTCGCTGTTTACGTTCGCATTTCCGAAACGTTGCCTGATAAAATTTACCGTCCGCGAAGACATCAGCAGGACAAATGACTGCGATTCTGTTATCCTATTACCTGCTAACCTTGGATGTTTCGGCGTGTCCGCACACCGAAATATCAACGATTCTGTTATTCTATGACCTGCGAAATGCTCATAACCATGCCGCTTACGATAGAAGAAAAGAAAATCCTCCTCTCGACGGCGAGGGCCTCCATCGAGGCGCACCTCGCGCATAAACCCGCGCCTGTGCCGGACGTAAAAAGCCCGGCGCTCCTTGGAAAAAACGGCGCCTTCGTCTCTCTTCACGCTAAAGGGCGTTTAAGAGGTTGCATAGGGATATTTTTAAGCGAAGGTCCTCTTTACGAGACCATTTCGGAAATGGCGATATCAGCCGCAACGAAAGACGACAGGTTTTCTCCGGTAACCAAAGAAGAACTCACAGGCATTGAAATAGAAATATCCGCACTGACGCCTTTAAGGAAAATCTCTGACGTAAAAGAAATAGAGGTTGGCCGGCACGGCATATACATAATAAAGGGTTCCAAGAGAGGGGTGCTTCTTCCGCAGGTCGCAACCGAATACGGCTTCGACCGCGAAACCTTCCTCGACCAGACCTGCATTAAGGCAGGTCTTAAACCGGGGAGTTGGAAGGACGGAGCGGACATATATATTTTCGAGGCCGAGATATTCAAGGACGAGAACCCGGCACATTAACGAGAAAATCCTATATTGTCATTCGGCCTCTGCCGGTGTTACAGGACGGTGGAGCGTCCGGGGCTGCGTTCCCACGCTCCGGCGTGGGAACGATAAAAACCTCGTCCCCCTGTCCCCCTCACCCTACCCTCTCCCCCTTGGGGAGAGGAGAAAAAGACGTAGATTCCACCCCCGATATAACACCGAGAGGGAGTTCTTTTTTAATGGAAACTAACCTACTATCCCTGCTTAGCCGTGCCAGTCTGCTTGATGACCGTCATAGCCGTTGCTATCAAAGAGGATATATCGCCTAAGTTCGCCGGCAGTATCAGGGTATTAGTTGTCCTTGCAAGGTTTCCGAACTCGCCGACGAATTTCTCCGCTACCCGAAGCTGCACCGCCTCCATGCCCCCTTCAGCCTTTATCGAGACCGCGACCATTTTTATTCCGTCGGCCGTGGCCTGAGCAACCGCCCTTATCGCCTCTGCCTGACCCGCGGCCTCGTTAATCTGTCTTTGCCGCGCGGCCTCGGACTCCAGCACGACCTTCTGCTTCTGTCCCTCTGCCACGTTTATCTCGGATTGCTTCTGCCCCTCGGACTGAAGTATCACGGCGCGCCTTTCCCTCTCGGCCTGCATCTGCTTTTCCATGGCCAGGAGGACACTCTTCGGCGGCACGATGTTTTTTATCTCGTAGCGAAGCACCTTGACGCCCCAAATCTTAGCGGCGTCGTTTATGGCTCCGACTATGGCTGCGTTTATCGTCGTCCTCTCCTCGAAGGTCTTGTCGAGGTCTATCTTGCCCATTTCGCTTCTCATGGTCGTCTGGGCCAGCTGCGATATGGCGAACACGTAGTTGGCGATTCCGTAAGATGCCATCCTCGGCTCCACCACCTGCACGAATAGAACCCCGTCCACCCCGACCTGGACGTTGTCCCTCGTTATGCAGACCTGCTCCGGTATGTCTATGGCGATTTCCTTAAGCGTGTGCTTGTAAGCTATCCTGTCCATGAACGGAACGGTGAAGCCTATTCCGGCGAAGAATGTCGCGTGGTATTTGCCGAGCCTCTCGACAAGAAACGCGCTCTGCTGAGGCACTATCACGACGCTCTTGGCGATGAATATCACTACCACTATGGCAACGCCTATCAAAAAATATTCCATGATTATCTCCCCTTTTAAAGCGCGATTATTTTTTTACCTTGAGCCTTGTTCCTTCTATGCCTAATATCTCGACCTGCTCTCCGGCCGCTATCGTCTCCGTTGAATCGCTGAATGCTATCCATTCCGAGCCGCGGTAATCAACCGCACCCTCGTTGCCCGGAGGTATGTCTTTTGTAACCTTGACCTTCCATCCGGCGAATTCCGGCGCGAGGTCGCTGCCTCCCGCCAAAAGCCTCTTGGCACTCTTCCTGAAAAGTACTAACGTTATAATCGAAGACGCGGAAAACGCCGCCAACTGAGCGCTTATCGTCGGAGTTACGCCGAGCCACGTCAATAAGGCCGTGACAAACGCCCCTATGCCGAAAAAAGAAAAGATGAAGGTAAAGGTGGAAAGCTCGACAACGAAAAGAATAGCTCCCAAAATGGCCCACATCATTGCCGGTGTCAACATGCCGTTCATGGCGCCTCCTTTGAAATTCCGGGGACAGTCCCGATTCTACGACTCCGCTTCGCTCCGTCCGTAAATCAGGGACAGTCCCCTTCGAGTTTTTCCAGAGCCTCTTTCATTCTCTTGAGCCCGGTCTCTATGTCCCTTTCCGAGCAGGCGTAGGAAAGCCTTATGAAGTTATCGTTTCCAAAGGCCTCGCCCGGCACGACCGCGACGAGCGCCTCTTCGAGAAGATACGTCGTAACGTCCATGGAGGTGTTTATCTTTTTGCCTTTGAACGACTTTCCGTAAACGCCGGATACGTTCGCGAAGGCGTAAAAAGCCCCGCCCGGCAAAAGGCACTTGACGCCCTTTATCGCGTTAAGCCCTTCTACCATCGTGCCGCGCCTTTTCTTGAAGACCTCGCGCATCTTGGTAACCGTATCCTGCGGCCCGTTCATGGCCTCCAAAGCGGCCCACTGGCTTATCGAAGCGGGGTTGGACGTTGATTGCCCCTGTATGATTGTCATGGCCTTTATGAGTTCCTTGGGCCCGGCGGCGTAGCCTATCCTCCAGCCCGTCATCGAATAGGTCTTTGATACGCCGTTCAAGACAACCGTATTTTTCTTGACCTCTTCGGAAATCGAGGCGATTGAGATAAACGGCGTCTCTCCGTAGGTTAATTTTTCGTATATCTCGTCCGATATGATAAATACGTTATTCTTAAGCGCGACCCCGGCTATGGCCTTGAGTTCATCAGGCGAATAAACGCACCCCGTGGGATTAGAGGGGCTGTTTATGACGACCGCCTTTGTTTTTTTGGTGATACTCCCTGAAAAGGCCTCCGCGGTCATCTTGAAGCCGGTTCGTTCGTCGGTATCCACTATCCTGGGAGTCCCTCCGGAAAGCCTTACCATGGCCGGATAGGAAACCCAGTATGGAGAAGGTATTACGACCTCGTCGCCCTCGTCCAGAAACGCCTGAAAGAGGTTGAATATGGAGTGCTTGCCGCCGCAAGAAATAAGCGCCTCTTCCCTCGAATAGGAAAGGTTATTATCGCGCTTGAACTTCGCAATGACCGCGTCCTTTAATTCTTCTATCCCGCCGACTGCCGTGTACTTGGTCTTGCCCTTGTCTATTGCGGCTATTGCCGCTTTTTTTATGTTATCAGGGGTGTCAAAGTCAGGCTCGCCCGCGCCGAACCCTACCACGTCCATGCCTTTAGCCTTCATCTCCTTCGCCTTGGCGGTAACGGCGAGGGTGGCGGATTCTTCAAGCCCTTCCATTCTTTTGGATATCTTAATCATGCGTTACCTTGGTCTTGTTTTGGGGTTGAATTTTTCCTTGAACCTTCTTACGACGTTCGGGGTTACGAAGGCGTTCATGTCTCCTCCGAGCCGCGCTATCTCTTTTATGAACCTCGAACTTATCGGCGCGTAACTCTCGGCCGTCATCATGAAAACCGTCTCTATGCCGGGGGCGAGTTTTCTGTTCGTGAGCGCCATCTGAAACTCGTACTCGAAGTCCGACATCACCCGAAGCCCCCTCAGTATGACAAAGGCCTTTTTCTTCTTGACGTAATTTATGAGGAGCCCTTCAAAGCCCTCGACCTTGACGTTTTTATATCTCAAAGTCACCTCCCGTATCATTGCGACCCTCTCCTCGACCGTAAAGAGAGTCGTCTTGGAGGTGTCGGCCGCTACCGCGACGATGAGGGTGTCGAAGAGTTTAAGGCTTCTCTCTATGACGTCCAGATGCCCCTTGGTTATCGGGTCGAAAGTGCCGGGATAAATTGCGATGTGCTTTGCCATCAAACGTCCTTAATCCCCCCCGACCCCCCTTTGGAAAAGGGGGTAACCTTTTTCTTCAAGAACCAAACAGCCGTGTCGCCGTAGGTCTTTTCCTTTATGACGTCAAAGCCTGACGTATCCACCACGGAGGCGTTTCTCTTTGCCGCCTCGCACACTAAAATGCCGTCCTCTTTCAGTATCGAACTCCCCGAAACCGCGCCGAGAGTCCTGTTCGTGAGAGAAACGTCCGCGTACGGGGCATCGATAAAAATCAAATCGAACGGCGCGCCTTTGACCGAAAAATAAGCGGCAACGGAGGCAGCGTCTTTCTTTAACACGCTCGAGAGTTCGGTAAAGCCGCAGAGCGCGAGATTCTTCCTTACTATGGCCAACGCGCTTACGTCGTTATCAACGAAGACTGCTTCCCCCGCGCCTCTTGAAAGGGCCTCTATGCACATGGCGCCGGTTCCGGCGAAAAGGTCGAGGATGCGTCCTGCCCACGAAAGGTCTTGGCCGAGGACGTTAAACACGGCCTCCCTTACCA
>JBAQMW010000314.1:0-7887 GCA_049303155.1 Thermodesulfobacteriota bacterium
GAGCCGGACGGGACGGTCGTGCTTCCTTTGAGCGTTACGCTCCGGCAGGGCGAGAGTTTGGTCATGTCGCTCCTGTGGGACCCGGTGAATTCCGTCGTTAAAAGGTACATATTCGAACCGGACATAAAGGTTAAACCGCAGATACCATCCGCGAAAGACGTAATGCTTTTCGTGTCTAACAGCGGTTCCAATTATATTTCGGTAATAGACAAGAGTCTTGAAAGGGTTATTGCCGCGATAACGGTCGGCAAGAATCCGACCGGCATGGCGGTTAATAACGCGAAGTCCGTGGTCTACGTGTTGAACTCCGGTTCCGGCACAGTCACGGAAATTGACGCCATCGGTTTGAGCGTGCGCGACACGATTCCTCTTCCGTCCGGCATGGGGCCGTCCGACATCGCCTTTGTTCCGAAGTTCGAAAATGCCGAGGAGGGCAAGCTTTACGTCGTTAACCGCATCTCGAACGACGTTACGGTGATTGATACGTTTTCAAAAATGGTATTGAGCGCCATAAAGGTGGGAACCGAGCCTACGTTTATAGCCTTCGACCCGAAAAGGCGCGATATATACGTTACCAACGAAACTTCCAACGATTTAAACATCATAAACGTGGAATCGGATTCGATCGTCGCTACGGTGAAGCTTGACGCCAAACCGGTCGGCGCCGCGCTCGGCAACGGCGTTATTTACGTGTTTCAAGAAGGTCTCGGGTCTATCGCGGTTATTTCGCTGTCCACGCGGCAGATTATTGAAAGGATTATGCCCGGACAACAGCCGAGAAGAGGGGTTAGAGGATTCAACGGGATGCTTTTTGTGGTGAACACCAAGTCCGGCAGCATCTCCTTTTTGAACAGCGGAGGAGGGGTTCAAAGGTCGGTCGCTTCAGGCAAGGCCCCGCTCGGAATAGCGTTGGACGAGAGGAGAAATCGCGTATACGTGAGCGATTACGGCGGTAACTCGGTCTTTATGTTCGACCCGTTCGGGGAGAGGCTGGTAAATACCCTGACCGTCGGTTCAAATCCTTATAAGGCGGTTCAACTGGATTAGCCATGGCGGTAAAACGCAAAGTTGCTTTTTTAACGGTTTTGTGCGCGGCGCTTGCGTCCCCTCCGGCGCTTTATGCGTACATAAACGGGCAGGCGAGTATCATCCGCTATACTACGCAGGCGTCTTCCGGCGGCGTGACCAACAGTTCCGGCTCTACTATCGAGCAATACGGGGTGAATTTCGGAAAAGCCGTTACCGGCACCATAGCTTTTTCAGGCAGCATACAGTGGTCGGATATCAACACCGACGGCCGTAAAACCAGTTCCGTCAGCCCGCAACTTTCGCTTAGCTTTTCTCCTCCGGCAATGTATAACATATCGTTTAATCACACCAGGCAGGAGTCGAACCCGGCAATCCAGGACCGCATGACTACCGACAACACGGCTATTTCGTTCTCTCTGCCGCCAAGCAAGTGGCCGTCTTTAAACACAAGCTTCTCTCATTCCACGGCGCAGGACCACAAAAGCCCCCATATGGTGGATTCGGTCAGTAATACCATGGGCATCGGCACAGGGTACTCTTTTTTATTCCAGGGAGCCGACGCCAATGTCTCTTACGGGTTCGGCGACACTATTTCCATTAACAAGGTGGGCGATACGGAAACTCGCTCGCCGTCTCACAGCGTTTCGTTTAATATCGGAAGGTCTTTTTTAGATAATAAGATCAGCGCCGGCATGACCAGCAGTTATTCCTCGTCCAAGTCCATTACGAGAAGCACGGGCGCTCCTTCGCGCTTCGACTTGAGCGTCCCGCCGGTAGTCGGGCTCGCGTCATATAACCCTGCTTCCGTGCTTGTCGGAGGTCTTGCGAACGAGGCGGAGGCGATAGACAATGACGTGAACACGCCCGTTAATTTCGCGAGCCTTTGCGGGGGAGGTCTTTATATAGACCTTAACTGCGCGGATTGGAACGTAGGCATAGGTTTTACCAACCCCGAGAGTATCTACAAGATATACGTTTACATAAATACCACGCCGGCGGTAGAAAACAACATCGTCAATAATGTTTATAATTTCAGTTGGAGTCTTTACACGAGTCCGGATAATATAATATGGACGTCGTTAGGAGGGATTGCGCCCGTATACAATTCCCTGCTCAACAGGTTTGAATTTTCTTTTACCGAGGCGACCGCGCGGTATTTCAAGGTCGTTAACGGGACAGGCAACGGCGTGCCTGACGACATAAACGTGACCGAGATACAGGCAGTGGGGTTTTTGCTTGCCTCCCCGAGGCAGTCCGTAACTCAAACTTCCGACTCTAAAACCGGCGGGTTCGGCCTTTCCTACAGGCCGACGGACAAGTTGAGTTTCGGAATGAACATGAGTTATTCGCAGTCCGGCTCAAGCGTCGCCGGTCAAAGCAGCGGTGATTCGACCTCGACGAGTCTCGGCGCGAGCATGAATTATGCCGCCATACCGAGGTATCTGACCATAGGGTCGTCATACAGCAGGGCGGAGCAGGACTCCGATCCCGGCGCCGGAACCGGCTCCAGCGGATATTCTCTTTCACTTTCGTCGTCTCCGCTGGATACGATGAGCGCTTCCTTTACGCTTAACCACTCCGAGGCGGAGGCGGGCGGCGCCGTTACGTCCAAGTCCGATGCGGAAAGCCTTGGAATGTCAGCGATGCTTTACAGGGGGGTTGATCTTGGTTTAAACGCAACCATGGGGCAGGGCGAAAGTCCGTCGAGCGGAGTCGAGAGTTCTTTTATATTTTACGGATATAATTTGAGGCTCGTGCCGCGGAAGAGTTTTTACATCGTCGTTAGCGGAAGCAGGTCGGAAAACGAGAGTAAGGCGGGCGGCGTTACCACGCGCACCGCGGGGGAAGCGCTGGGCGCGTCTTTTTCTTACGCGCCGGCCGGCAGATTTTACATTTCCGGCAATTTCAGCTTTAAGCCGGCCAAATCTCAATCCCAGTCCTTCTCCGCAACATTGATGCCGACGCGCACCATTAGCGCGTCTTTAAGATATTCCATAGATCAGAACGGCGCGGCTAAGACCTTTAGCTCCGATATTAGCTGGAGACCCATAAATAGGTTCTTTTTAACCTTTGGTTATAGCCTTGCCACAATAGATAATTCGACAAGCGACAGGGTTCAAACAGTGAACGCGAGGGGGTCAGTAACCTTTTAACGCCGTATGAGGGTAAATCTAAAAAAATGTTGCATAAAGGAGGCCGGTGATGTATAATAAAATTGTAATGCGCCAATATGTTTACCTGATATGTTTTGCTCTTGCGGCAGCTGTTTTTGCGGCAGGCTGTGCCGGCGGCACGATGCGATACGTAAACCCGGACGCCAACTTCTCTTATATAAAGAAAGTGGCCGTGTTGCCGTTCAACAACATGAGCGGCGACCGTTTTGCCGGAGAGAAGGTAAGGTCGGCCGTCATGATAGACCTCCTGTCGAGGGGAGCTTTCGACATACTTGAGCAGGGCGAGGTGAGCAAGACCATAAGCCTTGTGATGAGAGCCGCCGGAGTCGCCGAGGGCACGGTGTTGGAGCCGGACAAAGAAACGCTGAAATTGCTTGGCGAGAAGTTAGGAGTTCAGGCTATCGTAATCGGGAGCGTAGAGGAATACGAGGGTCTTGGCGGCGGGGTGATAGTGTCTATCTCAACGAGAATGCTTGATACGAGTTCCGGAATAATACTGTGGCAGGCACACTCGTCGGTGTCCGGCGCCTCGGTGTGGAGACGCATTTTAGGCGTAGAAGAGACCGATAAGACATTTCTTACAAGGAAGGTCGTGCGGAAAATCATAGACACGCTCCTTTAAGTTTGATAATGTTAAAGAATCGCGCTTGAGTCTGTCTTTCCGCGGCGCGGCGTTGTTGGTTCAGGCATGACCGGTATGTATGGCTGTAGTTTCTGAATATACGGCATTAAGCCTGCCACTTCCCGTTGCAGGTGTTGCCGGGGTACCCACGACCCATGCTTCTCGCATGGATGCCCCGGGATTGGTCGGAGGGATTATGAATCGGCGTGAAAGACAAGTTGTATTCCCTGCCTTTTTGAATCTGCGTTCCGCACAGGTTGCGGTTTTCGCGTTCCTCGTTGTTTTATTCGCCATCCCGGCGTTCTCTTTTTCGGCGGCGCAGAGCGGTAATAACGAAACAAACGGCGCGGAGCGGCCGTTTGTGATAAAGAGCATTGCGATACTGCCGTTTGAAAATCTCACCGAAAGTCAAGTAGCCCCCTATATAGTTAAAGACGACCTCAAGAACGAACTTAAGGGAAAAGGCTGGGTATTCATCGTAAAGGATGACGTCGTTGACGAGTTCTTGGCGAAAAGAAGAATACGCTATACCGGCGCCATAACAAGACTCGCGGTAAGGGAGATGGGCAAGACTCTGGGCGTCGATGCCGTCTTGCTGGGTTCGGTAAATCAGTATTCCGAAGCCGGCGGCAAGCCAATAGCAGGCGTCTCGGCGAGGCTCGTAAGCACCGCTAACGGCAGCATTCTTTGGACCGATAATCTTACGTACTCAGGGGATGATTTCGAGGGATTCCTCGGCCTTGGCACGATAAAGTCCGTCGACGAACTGGCTTCGAGGGTGGTAAAAGACCTTATAAAGGGCGTTGTCGACAGATTTTTCGTGAGGGATACGGCATATGAACCTTTCGAGATAGAGAGGGTTATCATATATCCGAATATCAGCAAGGGCGGAGTGCATAAAGACATACGCGTAAAGATTTTGCCGATACTCGAAGAGCCAAAAGAGATTAAGGTGATATTGGGCGGTCAGGAGATCGTGCTCTTGAACGAGGGGAATAACGAGTATGCCGGCGTGGTAACCGTGCCGGAAGAAGAAGGCGTTTACATGGTTGACATCGTCGCGCTGGATCAGTTGATGATGCCGCGAACCTTCGATGCTGTCGCCAGCATCATAGTCGACAACGCGCCGCCTAAGGTGGATTTCGCGCTCGAGCGCAAGGTGTTTTCGATAAGGAAAAGGGGTCATGTCGCGATGGAGCCGCGGCTTGTAAGCCTCGATGAAATTGATTCTTGGAAGGTGGAGATATCCGGCAAGGACGGCGTCATCATCAGGCAAGAGTCAGGCTTCACCGCTCTTCCTCCCAAACTCGTATGGATGGGAGAAACGGACAAGAATACGCTTGTTGACGAAGGGGACTATAATATAAAATTTAAGGTGAAGGATACCGCCGGCAACGAAACCGTGGAAACAGCCTCGGTGCGCATAAAGAATTCGCCGCCTGCCGTGGATATCGTCGTGGACATAGTAGATGACATAGTTCTTTTCTATTTTAATTACGACCGCGGCGAAACCTTGAAGTCATGGAAGGTAGCCATTACCGACAGGGACGGCAATTCTCTCAAGACCGTTGAAGGGAGCGGCGATAATATCCCGGAAAAGATAGAGATGCCCGTCATGGCGGAAGTGGACACAAGGAATCTGCGTTGCACCGTTAAGGCCGAAGACGCTGCGGGCAATACGCTCGAGCTTACCAAGGCGCTGCCTTCGCTTTTCGCCAAGAAAACGCCGTTTGCCAATTTAAAGAGCAGGTCAGGCGGCGAGGATGATTTTTAATGACGGCATAAGGAACCATGCTCTCTCGATTGCCGCGTTTCTTTTTTGCGCGGCGTTTTCAGCCTTGATTTTACCGATTCGCGGGGATGCTGTTTCAGGGCAGCCCGGAGGCGATTGCGGGAAATGCCATTCGGGCAACGAGGCGAAAAGGCTTGCGCTTAAAGACATTTATGCTTTAATCTCCGCTTACGAATTTAAGCACGGAGATGTCGCGAATAAATGCGAGGGATGCCATCTCAGGACGATGGTGTTAGAGTCATTGACTGTTAAGGAACTGGCCGGTTCCGAATTCCAGAAAAAAGCGTTTTTTTTCTTTGACGGTCTTTCAATAAGCCAGTGGTATGTGATTGAGCTTGTTTTTAAGGGTTATTCCGGAGGGAACGTTACGGCGCGGTTTAGATTTAAACCCGCCGACGTGGCGCTCATGAGCATCGAGGCCGGCGGCACGGCAGCCCCTGTCGTAAAGAACGTGAGGGTGTCTGAGGTTAGACGCGCTGTTTTTATCGAAGCATTGGTAAAATGGGAAACCGAGGAGCCTTCCGCCGGGTTCATCGAATACGGCGCGGGCGGGGTTTATTCGGAAAAGGCGTTCTTTGAGAAAACGTTTGAGACAAGGCACGAGGCGAAACTTCCGGGGCTCAAGACCGGCGACTATCGTTTCCGCATAGTGTCGAGAGACGTGTATGGCCTTACCTCGGTATCAGGGGATTACCGGCTGAATCCCTCTGAATTAAAAGTACAGGAAAAAGCCGCAAAGGTAATTGGCAGCGCTTCCGTAAATCCTTCGCCTCTGCTGACGAAGGGTCCGGTGGCGCGCCTGTTCAGGCTCGACCCGACCGGAGACGTTTATGTGGAGGTTTTAGCGGCCTCGCCGGTTAGAACCTTCTTGAGGTTGACCGAGCAGGCCGAATTCGGGAGCCACGGCGCAGGCCTTGGAACGGCGAGATATTCGCGCATAGAGGCGTGCGTGGCGTGTCATCCCCAGTCGGCGTCTCATCCGGTAGGCGTAAGGAGTTCGGGGGCGGATGTAAGAGTGCCGCGCAATATGCCCACAATCGAAGGAGGATTGATTACGTGCGCGACATGCCATGAGCCGCACGGCGGAAATAGCGAGTATTTCATGAGGTTCGAGGATGACGAAGGGTTGTGCGCGAGATGTCACGGTAAAAAGAAATTTTTCTGAGTAACTCAAGGCTTTAGCCTTGAGATTTAACTTTGAGACATCAATCCTAAAAAAAGATGCGGGCTTCGAGATGAAGCGTCAATGCCAGACAACTATGTCCCGCTCCTTACGAGGAGGTAAAGATGGGGAATAAGAACAGAAGACGCATAGTAAATTTTTCCATAAAAAAGAAGATGCAGATCAGGCTTCTGCTCGGCATCATGCTGGTTGTTTTTCTTTCGGTCGGACTTGCGAGCGTATTTTTTTATTTGATGTCAGACCGCGAGATTGGGCAGAGTTACAGGCAATTTCACGTAACCGCGAAGAATTTTTTGGAAATGCTCCTGCCCGGCGTTATAATGGCGTTCATCATAGGCATAGTTTCGGCTGTCGTGGCGGCCGTATTCTTGCCACACAGGATAGCCGGGCCCCTCTACAGGATGGAGCGCGACATAAGGGATAAGATAGGCGAGGGGAACTTGACGGCAAGGTTTTCCGTCCGCGACGGCGACGAGGTCGGCGAACTGGCGGACACCTTAAACATTATGGTGGGCAAACTCAGGGGCAAAGTGGAGAAGATTAAATCGGCGTCCGGCGAGGTGAGTATTGCTTCAAGGCAAGGTGACAGCGGCGAGAAGATGAGGCAGGCCGCCGGCAAATTGGAGGAGGCTCTCAAGGAATTTACGATATGAAAGTCGTCCTTACGATGGTTGTTACGGCGGCTGTTTTCATGATTTTTGCCGGATGTTCGTCCGTAAGCGGTGGCAGGTCTTATGATGTTGCGATGAGCGGACGGCCGATGCGCGTGGCCGTGCTTCCTTTTTCCAATTTGAGCGGTTTTAGAGACGCGGACAGGATTATTTACGGCATTTACATATCCGAGCTTTTCGCGGCTGATAAATTCATAATCGAAGAGCCCGGCAACGTACGGCAGTTTCTTATACAGGAGCGAATAACATCCGTCGGGGAATTGGAAGTGGATAGGCTTAAGATACTCGGCAAGCGTCTCAAGGCTGATGCGGTAATAACAGGCGCCGTGGAAGAGTTTGACGACGGGCGAGGCGGAGTGCCGGTCGTTTCCGTAACGGCGAGGATGATAGAGTCGGGCACCGGCAGGGTTATATGG
>JBAQMW010000315.1:0-3687 GCA_049303155.1 Thermodesulfobacteriota bacterium
CTACCCTCTCCAGACCCTTCCCTTCGGGTGGGTGCCCCGGGAGAGGAAAGAAAAACCTACACCGCTGCCGCCGTGTTCTTGAGAAGCACGCCCACGAGATACTTGGCCGTGGTCGCGTCGTAAAGCCCCTCGTATTTAAGCGTTATCATGGGGTCTTTTTCGAGCGAGTAATCCGGCTCCCCGCCCATTCTCTGCATTATGGGGAGGTCTATGTAGAGGCCGTGGTTGTCGCCGGTTCCGGCCTGAGTGCCGGTATCCCAATGGAGATGAAAGTTCGTGGAACTCGACGCGGCTAACCACGCATTGAAGTCATCTATCGAGGAAAAGCCGCTCGCCGGGTCTTCCCAGTCGAACGTCATCTCGACTGAGACCTTGAACTGCCCCATACGGGTCTTATCCGGGTAATCGAGGCCCGAAAGACGAAGCACGTCCTCCATGCCGTTCTCGATTTTAACGCTGATTTTATCGGGCTTGATTTGCGTCGCGGCTCCGAAGGTAAAGTCCGTGTAATCCGGCGCCGTTCCTGTCTTTGTTATCGTGCCGGTATAGACCTTCAGGTTATTGAAGTCAGCCCGAAGGTTCTCGGCGGGGAAGTCCGCGCCTCCAATCTCATTGGTCGTAGCGGCCTTGTCTTGTCCGAAAAGTTCGACGGAAAACTTGAGGTGGTTGCCTGCCTCTTGGTCGAACGAGAGGCTCTTGACCCTGCCCCCGACAAACGGCCAGTTCTTCATCGCCGCGCCCTCGTTTATATTCAGATTCAAGGTCAAGGCTTTGGCTCCGAGGTTCGCCGTTGCGAACGGGTCCGGCACGGGATAGAACATATGGCTGTATTGCCCTGTCGCGCCATTTTGTGCGCTCGCCGCTTTTCCGAAAAAATGTTTAAGAAGCGTGCCGATTATGCCCTTGGAAGACCCTGCCTCGGTAAAGAAGGGTATCTCTAACGAGCCGCCCCACTTCCTGCTCAAACGTATGGCGGTCGTATCGCCCTTGACCGTATCCTCGCCCCTGAATTCCTTACGCCTCTTTTCGTCGAATTCCATCTTCGGAATTCCCGAATTAAGAAGCGGAACAAACCCGACGGTCGTCGCCTCTTTCGTGCCTCGATTCGCTTCTTCGCCTATGGCGCAGTAGATTTTATTTTCGGCCATTTTAAGCCTCCTTTATTCTTGAGATTGCTTGTGTCCGCAGATAACGAATCGCGCCGCCTCGTCAGGTTTCCCTATACCTGATTTTCACCTTAAAGCCCAAAACCGCCACATCGCCTTTATTTTCAATATCAACGCGCTCGACAGTAACAAGGCTCACAAGTTTGGAGACCGCGAGGTCTCCGATGTTAAAAGCATTCACAATAAGGGCATCCCTCATGGAATGCACCCACTTCTGAGTAGAGCGGATCATGCCTGCGGAATCCCTGTCTTGCAAAACGACCTTAACGAGGAAGTTGGCTTCCGCGTATCCGGCCCTCTGGCCGCGCGTGTATTGAAAATCCTCGCCAATATAATAAATCTCGCCGAGCGGCAAAAGCGACGTCGGGATGTTCTTTTCGTCCTCAAAGGTCGAGCGCGAAAACTTAATGCCTTGCCCCTGTAAAACGCTTTGAACGTTGTCCGTTATGCTTTTTATTGCCGCAAAATTCTGACTCAAGAATCCCTCCCGACCCATCCTCCGGATGGGTACCCCTCCCTTTGTAAAAGGGAGTGACATCTTCCGCCTCCACGTATTCCAAAAGTCCGCAAAGATAAACCGCGTCCATTATAATCCCCCTGCCTTTTTAACCCCTCCCCGCCTTCAAGGACGTAAACCTTTTGCCTTCCTCGCTCCCCGCTATGTACCCGTCATTGCTCGCGTCGTATTTAAATTGCAGGCTCTTGAATATGGCGTAGGCCTTACTCTCGTAATCTTTCCACATCTGCCGCCAGAAGGTGTCGCTCCCTCCTGTATTCGCAAACCCCTTGCATACCTCCGAAACTGCGTAGAGAATATGCACTTCCCGTAAATCGTAGGGGTCGAGTATGAGGTGCGCCCTCTTGCCGGAGCGGTAAAGAAGTTCGTCTATCTTCTCGAACGCCCTCTGTATCTCCTTTGAAAATGACCTGGTAAGGACGTACTTATCGGTCGCTATCGCGCCTGTAAAAGCCGTCGTAGTTATTGTGCCGGTCGAGGACACGAAATCCGTTATCTCTCTCGTTTCGTCTTTCGTAAGGGAGAGGGCAAGGCCTCCGGTAAAATAATCGTCCTCGTAGCGCTTAAGTTCCGCGTCAACGATGGTCGTGGTCGAGCCGCTGTCCGCCGTGCCGTGAACCCTCCAGCCGTTGTCTTTAAGCTGCGGCAATTCGTTTATCAAATCCTCGTCCGTTATGACCTTTACGAGTTTCGAGTTCACAACGTCGTAGAAAAGGGTAATCGAGTAAGTAACGGCGTTATGAACGTAGGATATGACGGCCTTGTAGTTTTCGGACGCTATATCGTTATGCGCGGCAGTAAGGCCGTACGAAAGAAGGCCGTCGCTCCCGATTGTCATGACCTGAGCGTCAATAAGTTTTTCCGTCGAGCCCGGCTTATAGACCGTAAGCGCCGCGCTCGTTGGAACGATTTTCCTGTTATTCTCGTAAACGTATGTCCGGAAGGTATCCGTTATGTCCGCTAAAAACTGCTGCCTCATTGTTTCACCGCCTTAAAAGGATTTCTCGATTGTATGACCTTCGGCACAAAAGGAATAAGAGTCTTCACCCCTGCCCCTATTTCCACTCCCGCCCCGCCATTCCAAAGTTCCCCTGCCTCTCCTCCGGCCAATTGCCCCACCGATACCCCGCCGTCGGTAATCGCGCGGCTCCATACGCCGGCCTCGTCAAGTAACGCACCGAGTCCTTCCGTCTGATGGCCAAGAGTGAAATTCAACGCGTTGTCAATCGGAACATTGGTGTTCGTAACTTGCTCATGAAGCACCCCGTCAATATACATTTTCCAGATATTCGCAGTGTTCCTCGAAACCATTACGTGATGATATGAAGAGGTATCTGTGATGGTCGAAGTAGCCGTGATTATAAAAGCAACGTTGTTGATCAAGAAAGAAAGTAGATTAGAACTGTTTATATAAAGTATCGGGCCGCCTGTATTGGACACCGGACTTTTATGCATGATATAACTGTCTTTGTTTATCGAATTCCTTTTTATCCATGCATGATAGGTAAATTCGGTCGTAACATTCAGCGTAGCGCCGCAAGCAACACTATCATCAACCGCGTCAAGAAGCCCCGCATGACTTCCGAGTTTGGCGGCAGTTGAAAATGTCGCGCCTAAAGGCGTTCCGTGATTCCCGTTGCCGGAAGCGTCCAGCCAATCGTTGTTAAAATGCCATAGGCCTTTTAGTCCGTCAATCAATGCCACTTAAAGAGCCTCCTCTGTGCAGCCTATATCTCTGCCGCTCTCGTCATGGTTACAGTAATGAACCTTTTTCGTGTAGGTCTTGCCGATAAAAAGCGGCTCGTAGATAGAGAGTTTTACGAGGGCGTCCGCTTTGTCAACGGCCGCTATCTTTAAGACCTGCCCTGTCTCAACTCCACCGGCGGGGTTTATGAATGTTTCCGTTATCTCAAGATAGGTTTTCATTTTTTCACCTTCTTTTTGTTATCAGCCCTTTCGGCTGTCCTCAATGCCCTCGATTCGATATCCCTTATCTCTTTGGCC
>JBAQMW010000316.1:0-23190 GCA_049303155.1 Thermodesulfobacteriota bacterium
ACGCTCCTCCGGTCTTCCTGAACGCTCCGGTCTTGCAAACCGAGTAGGTGTCCCCGAACGCTCCTCCGGTCTCCCTGAACGCTCCGGTCTTGCAAAACGAGCAGGCTTCCCCGAACGCTCCTCCGGCCTCCCGAAACGAGCAGGCTTCGCCGGAGCCTCCGTCCGGGGTCTTGTCCTCGGAGGAGACAAAGGCATGGGCATGGAGATTAACCCCTCGACCTCTTTCGCGGTCAAAAACCTCCACTCGCCGAGCGCGAGTTTGCCTAAGGTTATGCCCGCGAACTCAATCCTTTTGAGTTTATTTACCGGATGTCCAACCCTCTGGCACATCCTTTTTATGAGGTGGTTTTTGCCCTCGGTGACAGTAATTTCTATCCACGCGTTGCCCTCGGTTTTTCTCACGAACTTTACTATCGCGGGCCGCGTCCTGCCGTCCTCGAGATAAACGCCGTCGCGGAGTTTCTGAAGCGTCGCCTCGTCGGGAATGTTTCTTACTTTGACGAGGTATTTTTTGGAAACGTGATACTTCGGGTGGATGAGTTTATTCGAGAAGTCTCCGTCGTTAGTGAGGAGCATTACCCCTTCGGCGTCGTAGTCGAGTCTGCCCACAGGGAAAATACGCTCCTTTACATTAACGAGGCTCACCACGGTCGGGCGTCCCACGTTATCCGAGAGGGTGCTTACGAAACTCTTGGGCTTATTCAAAAGAACGTAGACCTTCGGCCCCTTGAAGGATATGAGTTCTCCGTCAACGTCTATACGGTCTGAATCAGGGTCTGCCTTTGCGCCGAGTTCGATTACTACCTTACGGTTGACTCGAACCCTGCCCTGAATTATCAGTTCCTCCGCCTTCCGCCGCGACGTTATCCCCGCCCTGGATATTATCTTTTGTAATCTCTCCTCCGCCACTTGCCGATGCCTCGCCTTCCCCTGTCTCGAACTCCTCGCCGACTGTTCCGGTTAAGGACTCTATGTCCTTAAGCGTCGGGAGAGACGAGAGGTCTTTTAGGTTGAATGTCTCCAGAAATTCCTTTGTCGTGCCGTAAACCACCGGCCGTCCCGGCTCTTCTTTTCTTCCTACGATTCTCACGAGCCGCCTTTCGAGAAGCGTTTTCAACACTCCCGCGGAATCAACTCCCCTTATAGCCTCTAATTCAGCCCTCGTAAGGGGCTGTTTGTACGCGACAATGGCCAAGGTTTCGAGAGCGGCCCTTGAAACCTTCTGAAGGCCGATTTTAAAGAGTTTCTTTATCCATGGAGCAAGCGAAGGGTTCGTCCTCATTTGAAAACCGCCCGCGACCTCTTCGATGTAAAAGCCCCTGTTAGCGGTCTTATACTCCAAGACAAGTTCAAAAAGAGCGTCCTTCACGTCTTCTCTTTTTTCGCCCTCCAGTATGCCGCAGAGTTTATCGGTTCCGACCGGATGGTCGGCGGCGAATATGATTGCTTCGATTATTGGCTTTAGTTCGTCTTTTGTCATAAAGTTTTCTTAATCCTCTCTGTCTCTCCTTTGAAAAAGGAGAGAACCCTTAAATAAACCCCTTCCAGTTACCACCCTCTACCCTATCCTTTTACGCCTGCGGCGACGCTTCTCCTTCGGAAGCGATAAGGCCGCCGGGCGAAGGACAGTAAACCCTTATGGTTCCGTCCTCGGTCTGGTTAAGCCTTATCATGCAGAGTTTCGCGAGTTCGAGTATGGCAAGAAAAGTTACTATGATTTCGCCTTTAACAGCGTCAGCCGGGAAAAACTCTCGAAACGTCATGCTCTTCGCTTTCGCAAGAAAATCCATTATGTGGTTAATCTTATCCTGCACCTTGAACCTGTCAACCGTTATATCTATGTGATAGGTCTTGGGCGCGGCCTTGAGTATCTCGGTAAAGGCCGCCAATAAATCAAAGAGAGTAACGTCCGTAAGCCCAACCTGCGGTTCCTCTTCGCCGAGTTCGTCCAACGGAAACTCCATGCCCCTTCCAAAAACGTCCCTGCCGAGAAGATTCCTCGCGTAAAGGTCGTCGGCCGCGCACTTGAATCTGCGATACTCGATAAGCCGCTTCATCAACTCGGCCCTCGGGTCCGCGCCCTCCTCTTCCTCTTCGCCCTCCTCGGGCAGAGGCAAAAGCATCTTGCTCTTTATGTGTATGAGGGTCGCCGCCATCAAGAGGAACTCTCCGGCAAGTTCGAGGTTCATGCTCTTCATCACGTCTATGTATTTCAGATACTCTTCGGTTATGACCGAGATGGGAATGTCGTAGATGTCCACCTGATTTTTCTTTATGAGGTAGAGGAGAAGGTCAAGAGGGCCTTCGAATATGTCGAGTTTCACCTTGTAGGACATGGCATCAAAAATCCTTACGCGAGCCCGACGGCGCGCCTTACTTCTTCCATGGTTTTTTTTGCTATGGCCCTTGCCCTCTCGTTGCCTTTCGTAAGCGCGGCCTTGACAATATCAGGCTCCTTCATGAGAAGCGCGCGTCTTTCCCGGATGGGTTTCAATTTTTCCAAGACCAATGGTATGACGGATTTTTTGCACTCGATGCACCCTATGCCCGCGCTCTTGCATCCGCTAACCACCCACTCGCGAGTTTCGCCCGAAGAATACAACTTATGAAAGGTTATGAATACCGGACATACCTCCGGATTGCCAATATCCGTTCTTCTCATGCGCGCGGTGTCGGTCGTCATGGTGAGTATTTTCTTTTCTACGACTTCGGGCGGGTCGCAGAGGTATATGGAATTATCGTAGGATTTGCTCATCTTGCGTCCGTCCGTGCCGAGCACCCTCGGCGATGAGGTCAAGAGGGTTTCCGGCTCGGGGAAGACCGGGCCGTAAAAATTATTGAACCTCCTCGTAATCTCCCTCGTGAGCTCTATGTGCGGGGCCTGATCCTGCCCCACAGGCACTTTGTCCGCCTTATAGATTATTATGTCCGCGGTCTGCAACACCGGATAACCCAAAAATCCGTAGGTATGGATGTCCTTGTCTTTTAATTCGGTAAGCTGTTCTTTGTACGTGGGATTTCTCTCCAGCCACGGAACCGGCGTTATCATGGAAAGAATTAAATGCAATTCCGCGTGCTCCATGATTGAGCTTTGAAGAAATACGGCGGATTGCGCCGGGTCTATTCCGACGGAAAGCCAATCAACGACCATCTCGTCGATAGCGGCTTGTATGCCTTTGGGGTTCGTGTACTCGGTAGTAAGGGCGTGCCAATCAGCGACGAAAAAAAAGCACTCGCACTCCTGTTGGAGCCTGAGCCAGTTTTCCAGAACGCCGTGGTAGTGGCCTAAGTGAAGCCTTCCGGAGGGGCGCATGCCGCTTACCACGCGTCTTGCCTTTAAGGCAGGGGGCATCCTAAAATCCCCCGAGCATAAAGGCGTTTATCGCGTAATACACGATTGGCCCCATGACTTTATCCAGCGCGCCGGTAACGATGAAAAAGAGGAGTATGAAAAACCCGTATGGCTCAATCCTGCTGTAGCCCAAAGCGGCATTAGCAGGAAGAAAATGATAGAGAACCTTGCTCCCGTCAAGCGGCGGAATCGGGAGCATGTTGAAAATCGCAAGCCCGACGTTAATGTATATGCCTACCTTTACCATGAAAAAAAGCGGAACAAAAAATCCGGAATTCAAAAGCGCCTCGCTATACTGCGCCGCCGACGACATGACGCTGTATATGACGGCGAAGACCGCGGCCAAAACGATATTCGCTAACGGGCCGGCGATACTCACTACCATCATGTCCCTCGAAGGGTTCTTGAAGTTACGCGGGTTAACAGGCACCGGCTTCGCCCATCCGAAAAGACCGGAGAAAAAAAGCATGATAGTCCCGACAAGGTCAAGGTGCTTTATTGGATTAAGCGTAACCCTGCCGAGCATGTAGGCCGTGTTGTCGCCTCTCCGCTTAGCCACCCACGCGTGCGCGTATTCATGCACCGTAAGGGCGAGGAGGATGACCGGGGCCTTTAAAAGCAACACCCTGAAATAATCCAAGAAATCCGCCATAACCTCAACTATTCAATGGTAACGTCAAAATTTTGATGCCTGCAGCGGGAAGGTATCGTTTAGCCGAAGTCAAGGGGCATGTCCCTGCGCCGGTTCTGGGGAGAAAAAACGCTTAAGCTAAAACTTGTACCTCAAGACGTTCACGAGGCTTATGACCTCGACTCTTTGCGTCCTCTCGTCCACTATCTTCGCTGTCTCGATCGTGGGCAACTGAATGCCGGGCTGCTTTTCCATTTCGGAAATAGAAAGCGCTTCGGAATGGACTACAAGCCCGTAAAGCACCCCTACAAGCACTCCTATTGCCGCGCCTTTGGGTATGTAATCTAAATGGTCGTTGGGTTCATCGGTAAAAGCCATGACTGCCGCGCCTGAGAGGCCGCCTATAAGCGCCCCGTAAACAGCGTCGTTAAGGGTATCTTTCATCACGTCCTCCGCGCGCACAACGGATGAAAAGGACACAAACGACAAGACCAGCAACGCTACAACCGACTTCTTTAACATGACACGCACCTCTAATGGATTTTATGACTTTATTATAACCTTAACACCGCTCCGACTTCAAGAAAAAATTCCGAGCCGCGGCTTTATTGCGCCCGCCCCTACCCATGCCGGAGCGCCCCGATGTAACATCGGGGTCGTGGGTACCCCGACTTCCGGCATAAAGACTTTAAATGTCTTTGCGGGAGCAGGTTTGCAACCTGCTCCCCTTCGACCCTTCGATAAACTCAGGGCATGCTTCGCTCAGGGCAGGCTTTAAGTTCGTGATTGTTATATGCGAAATATTTGGTTCAGGTTATAAACCTGAACCCGCCGGAATCTCCGTCAGAAGTGGTGCGGGGCAGGCCCTTTTATCGCGTCCCTTTTCTCGAGGTCTCCCAATTTTACGCCGACAAGCCGAATCTCGACGCTCAAATCCTCTTTTTCAAGGAGTTCTCTTGCGGCTGTCCAGATGTCGTTTTGGGAATCCGTCATCGAAACAATTGTCCTCGTCCTCGTTATGGTCTTGAAGTCGCGGTAACGGAGTTTTATGACGATTGTCCTGCACCTGTACCCGAGCGTCTTAAGCCTTTCGGATACGTCTTTTGTAAGCTCGAAAAGGGTCTCTTTTATGAGATGCGCGTCGCGCGTGTCGTGTTCGAAGGTAACCTCGCGGGACATCGATCTCGGCTCGTGAAACGGCACGACCGGGCTTTCGTCCATGCCTTTGGAATGTTCGTGGAGCATGGAAGCGAAACTCGGCCCGAAGTTCGCCTCAAGGTGCTTTAGAGGCGCCTTTGAAAGCTCGCCCGCTGTCTTGATTCCCAAAAAGATAAGCCGTGTCTCGGTCTTAGGCCCTACGCCCCAGAGCTTTCTTACCGGCATATCCTTCAAGATCTTCAAAACGTCTTTATCCCTCACCACGACAAAGCCGTCCGGCTTTTTCATGTCGCTCGCCATCTTGGCGATTAACTTATTCGGCCCTATGCCGATTGAGCAGGAAAGGCCGAGTTCTTCCTTTACCCTTTTTTTAATACCCCTTCCAACGTCTATGGCCTTAAGGAAAGCGTCCTCCCCCTCGACTGTCGCGAGTTCAAGGAATGCCTCGTCAAGGCCGAAGGATTCGACAAGCTCGGTATAGCTCCGCAGTATGGCCATGAATTTTTCCGACTCTGCTTCGTAGGCCTCGAAGTCAACGGGCAAAAACACGGCCTTCGGGCAAAGCCTCTTCGCGGTCCTGAGCGGCATGCCGGATTTTACCCCGAACTTTCTCGCCTCGTAGGAAGCCGCGGACACGACCCCTCTTTTGGACGGGTCGCCCCGGCCTCCGACGATAACGGGCATGCCCTTTAATTCAGGGCTTTTCTTAAGTTCGACGGACGCGAAAAACGCGTCCATATCCACGTGTATGACGGCTCTTTTATGCATATATTTACCGATTGACAGTCCCATAACTTAACATATAGAATCCCCTTTATGCAACAAGGGCTGAGCCCTTGACCCTAAATGTTTTAAGTTGCATCGGGGTATGCGCGCCATGGTGGTTTATTAATTCATTGTGCCGTCCGCAAGGACTGACCCCTGCACCCATAATGTTTTAACGTGCATCGGGGTAAACAAACTAAAGAGGCTTATTAATTCATCATGCAATCCAAAGGGCAAATAACATTCGACAAAAAACTCTCTCTTGGAGAAGAACTTATTGTTATTGGGACGAATAACGAAAACCTCATTCTTTGGAATTTGAGGAAAGGCGGCGCGGTAACCATCTCCGATTCCGGGGCAAGGCTTTTCAGGGCAAGGGTAACGACAATAGGGAAGACCTCTTCAATGCTTTTGGTGTTCGAGGACACCGGATTCGAGAAAACCAATCTTCGCGTAATTCTTCTTCAGGCGTTGCCTGAAAAAGAAAGAATGGAACTCATAATCCAAAAAACAACCGAACTCGGGGTTCATCGCATAATCCCCTTTAAGTCCGAAAAATCCACGAGTCTCAAAGAGCGGGACTTGAAACAAGAAAAATCCTTAAGATGGGAAGACGTTGCGCTTAAGGCCGCGAAACAATCACGAAGGCCGGACATCCCGGAGATAGTCCCCTATTGCGCGTTCAAAGAGGCCATTTCTTTTTGCGATAAAACGAGTCTCAAGATAATGCTGAAACAAGGAAGCGGGATTATGAGTTTAAAAGAATTTCTAAAAAACATTCCACCTCTTGCGAATGGGAGGAATGAAGCGGCTCTCCTCGTCGGCCCTGAAGGGGGATTCTCCGAAGAAGAAGCCCAAGAGGCCGAAAAGGCGGGCTTTACCGGCGTAAGCCTCGGAAGTAGTATTTTAAGGACTGAAACAGCGGCGATAATCGGGGTAGGGATAATGAGATACGAATTAGATACCGGCGCTTAAAACGGGCTTTCCTCGTCCACCGTCGCTATTAGCATGCCTTCTATGAAGGTCTTGAGGTCGGCCTTGGCCTTGGGGTCAAGCCCCACGAAATGCACGCCAATGCCGGGCTCCATGAAAGAGCCCTCTTTTTGAGGGACGTTATATATGACGTCGCCGAAGAGTTGAATGGGTTGCGGCGCAGGCACGTCCAACTTCAGCCTGATACGAGTCCCTTTGGGAAAGCTCTTAAGCGTTCGTATGAAAACTCCGTTCTCGGAGAGGCTTGTGGCATAGGCCAGCCACTCTTCCTTTTGCGTGGCCATGGAGGCCTTGAAAAGTATCCTCAAGCGCGGAACCTGCCTCGGCTTGGCTTCGGTCAATTTTTCTATTATGCCGAATATCTCGCTCGGCTGGGCGGGCCATGCGAAAGACGCGTTCGCGCCTTTTTTTACGCTCTCGTCAAGGAGTTTTTGATCTTCCTTGCCGGACATCATCACGATGCGCACGGCGCCGAACGCCGCGCTCGACCTTATCAACTCATGAAAGGTCTTTCCCTGAACAAGAGGCATTCTCACGTTAAGTATCGCGACATTCGGGATATGGCCGTTCATGGCCCTTGAAAAAGACTGCTCGCTGTCCGCGACGAACACGTTGTACCCAAACCTGTTGATAATGGTGCAGAGCGCGAGGCACCTTTCCTTCACGTTATCCACTAAAAGCACTGTTTTCGGGATTCCTCTTGTCATAATATGCCTTTCTTATACCAAGCATTACCGAAATTGTCAATAATCCCGGGGACAGTCCCCGACCCACCCTCCGGATGGGTACCCCGCGTAAATCTGGGACAGTTTGATATTTCGGTTGGTCCTCTCGCCGAAATTGTTTCGGTGTGCGGACACACCGAAACATCCAAGATGTCAACAAGGCTTGCGGCGCGCCGCCCCAACATTCTCCTTGCCTGCCCCTGAAAAAAGAATAAAATATCTTTATGACGTGGGTGCTTCTGTCCCTTCTTACGGCGTTTTCCCTTTCTACGGCCGACGCCCTGAGTAAAAGGGCGCTTCGCTCCACCGACGAGATTGTAATCGTCTGGGTAAGGGAGGCCTACGCCATGCCCTTCGTGGCCCTAACTCTTTTTTTCGTGCCGATACCTACGCTTGACCCAATGTTTTTCATTACCCTTCTCGTGCTCCTTCCCTTGGAGGTCGCCGCTCTCATACTCTACGTAAAGGCCATAAAAATATCCCCTCTTTCCTTGACAGTGCCTTTCATGGCGTTAAGCCCCATATTCATAATAGTAATAGCGTTTTTCATGCTTGACGAAGTTCCGGATAAATCCGGGTTCGCCGGGATAACGCTTATCGTGGTTGGAGCGTATCTTCTTAACGCGAGCGCGTCAAAACACGGCTTATTCGGCCCATTAAAGGCAATAGGAAAAGAAAAGGGCTCACTCCTCATGATAATCGTCGCGATAATCTACGCTATTACCTCGACCCTCGGTAAAATCGCGGTCAATCACTCAAGCCCGGTTTTTTTCGGCTTCATGTACCCGCTTATTCTAACCTTGATACTTACCGTTATAATCGGCCGTAAAGGAAAACTCCGGGAGGGATTTTCGAGGCCAACTACTTTTATTCCCATAGGGTTTTTCACCTCTGTCATGATGGTATCGCACTTTATGGCCATAAGCATGATTGACGTAGCCTACATGATATCGGTTAAAAGACTAAGCCTCATAATGAGCGTTTTTTACGGCTGGGCTCTTTTCAAGGAAGAACGGATAAGAGAGAGGCTTTTGGGAAGCATTATCATGCTTGTCGGGGTTATTTTAATAACGGCATTTTAGCCACCGCCTATCTTGACCCATAACGCTTTGATTTTACTGTATATTTTACCCTAAAACCAGCCATAACAGACAACCTGTTGTCCTTATAAAATTTTCCTTTCATTAAAAGCGATGTTATGCTATAAGGGGTATGTTTCCAAGTAATATGGAAACAGCGGGTGTATAGCCGCTACGCCTTAAAAGCGCGAGGGCTTTGATGAGCGAAAAGGTAGCCGAAAATCTCTCATCGGTCATGCAAAAAATCGACCGTGCCGCGAGAAAATCCGGACGCATAGCCTCGGAGGTAAAACTTGTTGCGGTTACGAAAACGGTTGACATAAAGAAGATTTCCGAGGCGATAAAGGCCGGGGTTTCTGCGTTCGGTGAAAACTACGTGCAGGAAGCCCAAGAAAAGATAGAAAAATTCGGCAAAAAGCCGGTTCAATGGCACTTCTTGGGGCATCTTCAGAAAAATAAGGCCAAATTCGCCGTCGAACTCTTCGACATGATAGAAACGGTTGATTCATTAGACCTCGCGAAAGAACTCTCCAAAAGGGCTAAGAAAGACGTCAATATTCTCATACAGGTAAATATCGCAAAAGAAAAAAACAAAGGCGGAATTGACATAAAAGACGTTGACAAACTCGTTCGCAAGGCATCCGAACTGCCTCATATCAAGATAAAAGGGCTTATGGCCATTCCTCCGTATCAAGATAACCGGGAATTGAGCCGCCCCTGCTTCGTAACCCTCAGAAGAATCGCGGAACGCATAAACCGCGAACGCATCCCGAACGTCTCCATGCGCGAACTCTCGATGGGAATGAGCCACGACTTCGAGGTGGCAATAGAAGAGGGCGCGACCATAGTGCGGATAGGACGCGCCATATTCGGAGAGAGGCCGCTGAAGAAAACGGCAAAGACTTAACCCTCCTTATGTTCAAGGGCAAAACCATAGGTTTCATAGGCGCGGGCAACATCTCAGAGGCCATTATTAAAGGGATACTGTCGGCAAAACTCACAGCGCCGTCCCGCGTGATTGCGAGCGACAAGGACAGCGGAAGACTCGCCTCTTTAGCCGAAAAATACGAAATACGCATAGTTAGCAATAACTCGTCCGTTGTCAAAGACTCGGATGTGGTTATATTCGCGGTAAAACCCTCTGATATGGAATACGTGCTTTTGGAAACGGCGAAGGAGTTCGACGAAAGAAAACTCCTTATATCGGTCGCGGCCGGGAAGAGGACGAAATACATAGAAAATACCCTTGTAAGAGGCGGCCTCAAAAACCCGCCTCCTGTCATACGCGCCATGCCGAACACGCCGGCGCTCGTAGGAGAGGGAGCAACCGGGATTTTTGCCGGAGAGGGGGCGACAAAGGACGATACTGAACTCGCCTGCAAGATATTCTCCTCAATCGGAGAAGTGATTGTCGTAAAAGACGATTCAGCGATGGACGCGATAACAGGCGTAAGCGGAAGCGGCCCTGCCTATGTATTTCTTTTCATGGCCTCCCTTATGGAGGCCGCCGAAAAAGAGGGCATATCAAGGGACGACGCTAAAAAACTCGTTCTCCAAACGACCCTCGGAGCGGCGAAACTCGCAAAGGAAAGCGGCGCGGAACTCTTTGAACTCATACGCATGGTTTCGTCCCCCGGCGGCACGACGGTCGCGGGGCTTAAGGTGTTCGAGGAATCGGGCATAAGAAAAATCGTTGAAAAGGCGGTTGCAGCCGCAGTAAAAAAGGCAAAAGAACTGTCGGAGGGGTAGGTAAAACATCATGTTCGTACCGGCAAACTTCATTGAGGCGATAGCAGAGGTTCTCTCGTGGGCTCTTTACGCCTACATGTGGATTATCATCGCGAGGGCGATTTTATCATGGGTGAACCCCGACCCTTATAACCCGATAGTCCAGTTCCTCTACAAGGCCACGGAGCCGCTCCTCTACAGAATAAGAAAGATGCTTCCCAACATGGGCGGCATAGACCTCTCGCCGATAGTTGTGCTCGTCGCGATAATGTTCCTCCGAAAATTCCTCGTCGGCAGTCTCCTTGAATTAGCCATGAGGCTTCGGCTCAATCCTTAGGGATTTTCTATGGCTAAATTTGTAGCTCAGCCCTTTAGAGCCTGCCCCCGCAATATTAAGCGGGGGGCTGATATAAAAGAAAATATATTTTATTCAGGGCTGCCCCACCCTTCCCTCCCCAACGAGTGGGGAGGGAATAAGGTGAAAAGATTCACCATAGCCCTGAGCTACGAAGGACAAATGAGCGCATGGGGAAAAAAGACCCGCCTTTCGCAACGCAAAAAGGGGACTCACTCTACCTTAAAATTTACGTTCAGCCCGGCGCGTCGAAAAGTTCAGTATCGGGAGAACACGACGGGTATTTGAAGATAAGGATAAGCTCGCCGCCTGTCGAAGGCAAGGCGAACGAGGCCCTCGTTCTATTTTTGAGCGAAACGCTCGGCGTCAGAAAATCCCGGATCGAGATTTCGGAAGGTCTTAAATCGAGAAAAAAACTCTTGAGGATTAGCGGCGTGACGATAAAGGACTTGGAAAGGGCAGGGTGAGTGGGAAATAGGTATTCACTTTTGATATTTTATTCTTAAACAACATCCTTACCCCATCTCCCTCTCTATCTCTTTAGCCGCCCTTTTGGACTCGAACATCACTCTGCCGAAAGGCTTGAACTTATCCGTAACGACCAACAGATAATAGCCGTCCTTAAGGGGCGACATGACTATCTTGGAGTCCCCTGCCTGTATTGCCACGCTTTTCACGTCGTCGTCATCGTGGGTGCCGGCGGCTACGTTCTTCAGCATATTTAGTATAAGGCCCTTGTGCGCGCCTATGGCGTCGAGTTCAAGCCCTGTGGCAACGGAAAAAGAATCCACAACCTCGCCTTCCCAGTCGAGCATCACCGCGCCTCTGGCATGAGATTTCGAAGTCAAAGTTTCGAGTATTTGCTTGAACGACATAAACGAACCTCCGTTGCCTACAAAGCAACCGTTACGACCTTCGACGCTCCCGGCTCTGGCATTGTTATGCCGAAGAGTGTGTCCGCCATCTCCATGGTTCTTTTGTTATGCGTTATGAGTATGAACTGGCTGTGGCCGGACATCTCCTTGACGAAGCCGTTGAACCTGTCGACGTTCACGTCGTCCAAGGGCGCGTCAACTTCGTCCAAGAGGCAAAACGGCGCGGGCTTTATGAGGAATATCGCAAATATGAGAGCCGTTGCGGTTAAAGCCTTTTCGCCGCCCGATAGGAGGTTTATGTTCTGGAGTTTCTTCCCCGGAGGCTGCGCCACTATGTCAACTCCGCATTCGAGCACGTCGCCCTCGCCCGTAATCCTTAATTCAGCCCTGCCGCCGGTGAAAAACTTCGGAAACGTCTCGGAGAACTTGGCGTTGACCTCGTCGAACGTCTTCTGGAAAAGCTCTCTCGTGGTTCTGTTTATCCTGGTTATGGCGGAATGGAGGCTCTCGACTGATTTATTCAGGTCGTCCTGCTGCACGGCCAAGAAATCGTGCCTCTTTTCAAGCTCCGCGTATTCCTCCAAGGCAGAGAGGCTGACCTCTCCCATTGCGCCGAGTTTTTCGCGAAGCTCTATAACGGCTGCGTCGAGCGTTTCTCGCTCCATCGCAAGGACGTCCTCAGCCGGAGCGTAGGCCGTTATGTCCGTTCCGTATCTTTCAATTGATTTTTCTCTCATGTTGGCCGAGGAGAGGTCAATCTCCCTGAGTTCGAGGGTAACGGAGGTCCTCGCTTCCTTCACCTTCGAAAGTTCGAAGTTGAGCGATTTTACCTCTGATTCCAACCTTTTTATTTCAGCGGACGCCGAGGCCAATTCTTCTTCTCTTTGAACGAAGTCCTTCCGGAGCGCGTCCTTACTTACTAAAAGCCCCTCAAGCAATTCCTTATGAGAAAGTTCCTCTTCCCTCTTCGCCTCTATCTCAACCGATGAAGAAGCTGTCTCCAAGTTCTTGGACTCTATCCTCTTTTCCATCCCGGAAATAACCGCGGCCTTATCAACGGACTGGGATGAAATATTCGATTTTCTTTCCTCAAGCGACGCTAAAACGACCTTTATCGCGGAGAGGTCGTCGCTCATCGAGTCTTTCTTTTGTTTAAGGCTCTTTGTCTCTTCAAAAAGCTCCTTTATGCGGAGTTCTTTTGAAGCTATGTCGGCCTCTAATTCTTCTCTCTCTTTCAAGAGTTCGGCCTTTTTGACTGCTATGGAAGAAAGCGATTCGTCCGCCAAACGGAGTTCGGAGGAAAGCCCGGCCGCCTTTTCCTTAAGCCTCTCTAATTCGTCCCCCGCCCTCTGAATCTCCCCTTCCATGTTCGCTTTTTCTATGTCGTCCGAATAAAGCCTCTTCCTGTAGTTCTCGATATCGGCCTTAAGCCCGGATAGTTCGGAATCGAGCCTCTTTAATCCCTCGGAAAGAGACTTGGAAGACGTCTCCAAGGAAGACGCCTCCGAAGAGAGGTCTTTTATCTCGCGGCGCTTAAGGAGGATGTTGGCTTCGCTTCCGTTCAAGGCTCCGCCAGTTATTACGCCCTGCGGGTCAATTGTCTCTCCGTCCATGGTAACGATTGTTTTCCTCGCTCCGTTAGACCTCCACATATCAAGAGCGGCCGCGAGGTTATCCACGACAAGCGCGTCTCCTATGAGGCACGCGATAAGCCCCTTATAATCGTCTTTTACCGAAACCTCGTCCCTCAGAAACTTTGCGCCGGACGGCGAAGGAGAAGAAGAATCCTCATAAAGGCGCATGTCGTTAAGCGGCACGAAACTTCCCCTGCCGCCTGAGCCGGATTTGAGATACTCAACCGCCCTAAGCCCGTCGGCCTGACTCTCGACTAGCACGTATTGAAGCCTTTCGCCCAATACCGCCTCGACCGCTCTCTCGAAACCTCTGGTGGTTTCTATGGCATCGGCGATGAGCCCTTTTACGCTTATGCCGCTTCCGTTCCCCATGACCGCGCGGACCCCGTCTTTTATTCCTGCCATGCCGCGTTCCATCTCTTCGAGCGTGGTCAATCTGGCATTCTTCGAGGCGAGTTCGGCGCTTGCGCGGTTAAAGTCTTCTGTCTTGGACGAACGCTCGGCCTCAAACGCGATGCGCCTCTTTTCCAAAACTTTGAATTCAGCCTCGCCCTCTTCTTTTCTTTTCAAAAGAGCAACGATTCTTTCCTTGAGAGCTTCAAAAAGCGCGGCCTTGCCTTCCATGGCTTTAAGCGTATCCGCTGATTCGACCTCAAACTTCGTGCGCCGTGCCCGGAGCGTTTCCTCTTCGCGGATATGGCTCTGCATGAGGTGTTTCGCGTTCGCAATCTTGGCGTTGGATTCCATGAAGGACGTTTCCCCTGCCTTGAGAGCGAGTTCCTTTTCCGCAAGCACCCTGTTTATGGCCGAAACTTCGTCTTCCTTGCGTGAAAGCCTGACCCTGTTGTCGTCTATCGCATCAATGACCTTGGCGAGTTCGAGTCTGAGGCCTTCAAGTTCTTTTTCCGAAACGACCTTATGCCCGTTCAATTCTCCTATGTCGGAGGCAAGCCTATCTATCGTCCTCTTAAGCTCGTCGGAGCGAAGGCGCGCGAGTTCAACGGCGCGTTCCTCGGCCTGCACGCGGGATTCGAGTTCAAAACCCTTCTCTCTTAAGGCGTTAAACTCCGTCTCTTTTTCCAGATACCCGACATTGATTTCTTGAAGAAGCGTTTCGCGGCCCGACAAATCCGCGGCAAGGAATATTTCCCTGTCTTCGGATTCATTGATGGCCTTCTCGGCCAAAGACCTCTTATCGAACATGGCCTTCAGTTGAAGATACATAAGATAGAGGTCTAATTTTTTGAGTTCATCTTTAAAGACCTTGTACCTCTCGGCCTTCTTCGCCTGACGGTTAAGGGAATTAAGCTGGCGCTTTACCTCGGCCATTATGTCTCCGACGCGAAGCAGGTTCTGCTTCGTCGCGTCGAGGCGCCTCAATGCGGCGTCTTTTTTGTGCTTATATTTATTTATGCCGGCGGCCTCTTCGAAGATGCTCCGCCTCTCTTCGGGCTTCGCGGTTATGAGCCACCCGACCTGCCCCTGCTCGATTATCGAATACGCCTCTCTCCCGATTCCCGTGTCGCCGAAAAAGTCTATTATGTCCTTCAGGCGCGATGGAACTTTGTTTATCGAATATTCGCTTTCGCCGGAGCGGTAGAGGCGGCGCTGGATTTCAATCTCCGGGAAATTGGCGTAGCTTACCGGAGCCGTGCCTGACTCGTTCGAAAGGGTGAGCGTTACCTCGGCCATGCCGATGGGCTTACGGGCTTCGGTGCCGCTGAATATCAGGTCTTCCATGAGCTTGCCGCGAAGGTGCCTCGCGTTTTGCTCACCTATGACCCACCTTATGGCGTCAACGATATTGCTTTTTCCGCAGCCGTTCGGCCCGACTATGGCGGACGTGCCGGCCGGGAAATGCATCTCCGTCCTCTCGGAAAACGATTTAAAACCGTGTATGGCAAGTTTTTTTATCTTCATGCTTATTTAAAATTCTCCGGCAGGGCTGAGCCCTGCACCCTAATATTTTGTTTGCCGTGATGCGCTAAGGATTTCTTATTATTTGTTCTTTCACGCATCACGTATAGCGCACACGCATCACTGCTTTTCATTGTGCCGTCCGCAGGACAATGCTAACAAAGTTTAAAATCTTTGTAAAGAATAAAATACCATACAAAGTATAAAAATAGGCCTAAACCACTATATATAGGGGTATAGGCCGTGAAAAATACCACCGCGCTGACTGCTCTCTGCCTGTCGGCGCGAAATAAAAAAATTCTGCCAATCGCCTTGTATCTATTGTTTTTTCTTCGAGGTTTTCTTTGAAACCTTAATCCCCCCTAACCCCCCTTTGTAAAAGGGGGTAATCTTTTTCTTCGGCGTCTTGTGCTTCGCATTTTTAAGAACCGCCTGAGCCGCGGCGAGCCGCGCTATAGGTACCCTGAAAGGCGAGCATGACACGTAATCGAATCCGTTATTGTGGCAGAACTCAACCGTTGCGGGGTCCCCGCCGTGCTCTCCGCATATCCCTATCTTTATTTTCGGTCTCGCGGCGCGGCCGAGCGCTATGGCGGTCTTTATGAGTTTGCCGACTCCGTCCATGTCGAGCGACTGAAAAGGGTCGTCCTTCAATATGCCGCTTTTTTTCTCGTCCACATAGTCGGGTAAAAACCTTCCCGCGTCGTCCCTGCTCATGCCTAAGGTCATCTGCGTAAGGTCGTTCGTGCCGAAGGAGAAGAACTCCGCCACTTCGGCTATTCTGTCGGCTAAGAGCGCGGCCCTCGGAACCTCTATCATGGTGCCGACGAGATAATTAACCCTTACGCCCTGCCTTTTCATAACCTCTTCCGCGACTTCCCGCGTCATTGCGGCAAGTATCTCGAATTCCTTACTGTCTATAACGAGGGGATGCATGATTTCGGGAAAAACCTTTATGCCCTTTTTCTTGCACTCGCAGGCGGCCTCCATTATGGCCGAGACCTGCATTCTTAAAATCTCCGGATATGTGATGCAAAGGCGGCAGCCCCTGTGCCCTAACATGGGGTTTGCCTCATGGAGCTTGTCAATCTTCCTCTTTACGACGTGAAACGGCAGCCCCAAGGCCTGAGCCAAGTGCTTCTGCTCGTTTTCGCCGTGAGGAACGAACTCGTGAAGAGGCGGGTCTAAGAGCCTTATGGTAACGGGCTTTCCGGTCATTGCCCTGAATATGCCGGCAAAGTCGCGCTTCTGGAAGGGAAGAAGTTCATCGAGCGCACTTTTCCTCGCCTCTGCGTCCTCCGCCACGATCATCTTCTGTATGGCTAAACGCCTCTCGTCGGTGTCGAAAAACATGTGCTCTGTTCTGCAAAGCCCTATGCCCTCGGCTCCGAACCTTATCGCGTTCTCCGCGTCATAAGGTGTATCGACGTTCGTCCTTACCCTAAGACGCCTTACCTTGTCGGCCCATGTCATGAGGGTTTTATAGGCCTGAGGAAATTCCGGCTTTATGAGAGGCAACGCTGTTTTAAAGACCTCTCCGGTCGAGCCGTTTATGGTTATCTCGTCGCCTTCTTTGATGACGGTCTTGCCGACTGTTATCGTCTTTTCGTGATAATCAATGGATAAGTCTTCGCACCCGACTATGCAGCACTTTCCCCAGCCCCTCGCCACGACCGCCGCGTGAGAGGTCTTTCCTCCCCTTGCCGTCAATATGCCCTTTGCCGCATGCATGCCTCCGACGTCCTCCGGGCTCGTCTCTTTTCTGACGAGTATGACGTTTTTGCCTTTTGTTGCCCAGTCCTCGGCGTCCTTGGCGTTCAGCACCACGCTTCCCGCCGCGGCCCCGGGAACGGCAGGTATGCCTGTGGCGAAGAGTTTTCCCTTAAGTTCGTCAAGGGCTATTTTCGGATCTATTACAGGGTAAAAAAGCCTTTCTATGTCTTGGGTGCTTATGCGGAGTAACGCCTCGTTTTTGGTTATGAGGCCCTCTTTTACCATATCCACCGCCATCTTGAACGCGGCGTTCGGGGAGCGTTTTCCGCTCCTTGTCTGGAGGATGTAGAGTTTGCCTTCCTCTATGGTGAATTCTATGTCCTGCATGTCTTTATTGTGCTTCTCTAACTTTTCCCTGACCTTATCCAACTGCTTATACACGTCCGGCATTATCTTCTTGAGCTCATTCAAATGAATGGGGGTGCGTATGCCCGCGACGACGTCCTCGCCCTGCGCGTTCATGAGGGCGTCGCCGTAAAATATCTTTTCCCCGGTGTTCGGGTCTCTGGTGAAGCAAACTCCGGTGCCTGATTTTTCGCCCATGTTGCCGAAAACCATCTGCACGATATTAACGGCAGTGCCCATAAGCCCGTTTATCTTTTCAACCCTTCGGTATGTTACGGCCTTATCAGCCATCCACGAACCCACGACAGCCTCTATCGCGCCCCAGAGCTGGATTAAGGGGTCTTGAGGAAAATCCTTGCCCGTATTCGCCTTGAAGACTTGCTTAAGCCTCGGTATGAGTTCGCTCAACTCGGCTTCGTTTACGTCGGTATCGAACACGCGGGCTTTTCTTACGCCGAGCCTTACTCTCGTCCGGGTTTCTTTTATTAGTTCCAGTTCTTCCTCGAACTTCTCCCTTGCTATGCCCATTGCAGTCGAGCCGTACATGGTTATGAAACGCCTGTAAGCGTCAAGAACAAAGCGCCTGTTGTTGGTCTTTTTCGCGAGCCCCTCCACGCTTTTATCGTTAAGCCCGAGGTTAAGAATCGTCTCCATCATGCCGGGCATGCTTCTGGCCGCGCCGCTTCGAACAGATACAAGGAGAGGGTCATTTGAGTTTCCGAGGGTTTTCCCAACGAGTTTTTCAAGGTGTTTTAAGTTCTTTTCGACCTCTTGCTTAAGCCCTGACGGGTATTTGCGGTTATTCTTATAATAAACGTCGCATACCTCGGTCGTTATGGTAAAACCGGCGGGAACCGGAAGCCCGATATTCGTCATCTCGGCCAGACCAGCGCCTTTTCCTCCGAGGAGTTCTTTCATGCCGGACGTTCCCTCGGCTTTGCCGCTGCCGAAGAAGTAAACGTATTTCTTTTTAGCCATACATTCCTCCGAAACTCTTTTAATCTGTCATTTCCGCAGTTGCCCCTTCTGTCATTCCCGCAATGTTTTGAGCGGGAATCCAGAGACTCTTTTAACTCTCTCTCCTCTTTGTTTTTTCTCCCTCTCCCCAACGGGGAGAGGGCAGGGTGAGGGGGAAAGAAGGTGAAGTGGAAAATCATTCGCCCTGATATTCCCAAGGTGGTACAACCACCCTACGCCTGATTTACATCGTCTTTCGTAGCTCAGGGCTTTAGCCCTGATACACATCAACCCTAAAGAGCCTGCCCCCGCAATCTTAAGCGGGGGGTTGAGCTACATAGTGCCGGGCACAGCCCACCCGAAAAACGTCATTGCGAGTGAAACGAAGCAATCTCGCGTTCATTCCCCATTCCAAAACTAAATGCCGAAACGAACCCCACATGACAAGTCAATTACAATGCAAAAGGTTAACAAAAAAAAACCGAAAAGTCATCAGGGAAATTATAACGGAAGGAAAGGCGAAGGAAAGGGGAGAGCGAACTTTATTGCTCCTCTCCCCAAAGAGACAGGCGGGTCGGGAAAAGGAAAAGGGTAGAACAAAAAGCAAAGAAAAATAAGCAAGGAAGCGCAATTTTGCGTAAGCCGTCATATCGCTTCACGAAGATGGCGTATCTCGCTCAGGCTAAAGACAGGCCCTTCCTGACAGGCGTAAACGCTCTGTATCTGGCAGTGGCCGCATTTGCCGACCCCGCACTTCATGCGTCTTTCGAGAGAGAGGAATATGCCGTCGCCTTCGAGTTTTTTGTTGCCGAGGCTCAAGATGACGTATTTGTACATGACAGGCGGGCCGATTAAGACGGCAATCGAGTTTTTTTCGTTCATGTTTACGCCTTCTATGAGCGTCGTTACCACACCGACGTTTCCTTTCCAGTCCTGGCGCGGCTTGTCGATTGTCACCTTTATGTCGAGGCCTTTTTTCGTCCAGTCCTCGAACTCGTCGTTGAAGAGTATTTCATCGGGGGTCTTTACGCCGTAGAGGAGCGTCAACGCGCCGAAGGAATCCCTTTCCCTGAGGACGCTTTTTATCAAAGACCTCATTGGCACTAAGCCTATGCCGCCGGCTATGAAGAGCATGTCCTTGCCGCGCATCTTCTCGACCGGGAAACCCCTTCCGAAAGGCCCCCTTACCCAGACCGTGTCTCCGGGGACGAGACGATGGAGCGCGTTCGTCACGTTTCCTACTGCCCTTACGCAAAGTTCCACATCGAGGCCGCTCGACGGAGGCGAAGATATGGATATGGGAGCCTCGCCAAAACCCGGAATCCCGAGCATGAGGAATTGACCCGGCGAGTGTTCGATCGGGGAGGGAAGCTCTATGGAAAAGAACTTCTCCTTCTCGGTGACCTGCCTGGCCTCTCTAACTATTGCCGCCGTCGGGAGATAGGGGGAGGCCGGCTCTTTCTTCGATAATTTCATTGGTTACGTCCGTTATGTTTATTTTTACGAGGCACGTCCTCGAGCACCTGCCGCACCCGACGCAGAAAAGCCCTTTGAAGCGGTCCGCGAGGTAGCGGAACTTTCTGTTGAAGCGGTGCCGTAATCTCTCGGCGCGGGTCTTTCTGAAGTTATGCCCGCCGGAGACCTTGGCGAAGTCCTCGAGCGTGCACCCGTCCCAGACCCGGAAGCGAGAGCCTTTTTTTAAATCCACGGAGACGTCGTCTTTAACGTCGAAGCAGTAGCAGGTCGGGCATACGTGGTTGCAGCTTCCGCACCCGTAGCAGATATTGCCTATCCGTTCCCATACGGGGCTTGCGTCCGCCCCGGAGTATATGAGGGGAAGGGTGGAAGGCTCCGCGTTTATCTTCCTTACGAATTTCTTGTCTTTTTTCGTTTTGAAAGAGGCGAGTTCTTTTAGTTCCGTGTCTTTGGCTTCTATTGGTTGCGTGTATTTCTCAAGTATCCGCTTTCCTTCTCCGGAATCTGTCCTTACGAGGTATCCTTTTTTGACTTCATGGAGATCGAGGTCGAATCCGCTCTCCACCGTCATTGTGCCGACGCTTTTGCAGAAGCAGTATTCGTCCGGCAGACACTCGGTTCCGATTATGATGGTGTTCTCGCGCCTCGCGAGGTAGTTTTGGTCTTTGGTAGAGGATGAAAATACAGCGTCCATGAGGCGTATCGCGTGGATGTCGCAGGCATGAAGCCCGATAATCGCCTGTTTTTTGCTTTGAACGACGGGGGAAACCTCTTTTTTTTCGATGTCGAACTCGAGAAGAGTCTCTTTCGGAGGAAAGAAAAATTCCTTTGCCGAAAGGTGCGTCGGAGCCGTGCCGATTGCGAGTTCGTCGAAGGAGTTAATCTCGGCGTAGGCAGGGTGGCCGTGCTTTTTTACCGGCCCGTAGAGGGTGCGTTCTTTGATGAGCCCCTCCACGAGATTTCGGAAGTCTTTTTTGGAAATAAATCGCATGATACTCCCTAATCCCCCCCGACCCCCCTTTGGGAAAGGGGGTAACCCTTTTGACGCAGACAAAGTGTATCAGAAAGTCTTTGGGGTGTCCATTGTCCGGACTGCCTTGTAAGGTTGCTTTCTCTATGGGATAATTAAAGAGTCGCATATAATCTGTAACTCAGCCCCTCATGGCTTGCCCTCGTGAAAACGGAGATGGCCGGTGTATGTCAGGGCTAAAGCCCTGAGCTGCAAAAGACAAAAGGCAAAGAGGTTTTGTTTGAGACGCGAGGCTTCGGGAAAAGGCATATTGTCCAAAGAAAAGGGGGCTTTTTTAAAAGACCCCGGCGGAAGGCTCAAGATATGCCTCGTGTATCCGAATACCTACGGCGTCGGCATGAGCAATCTGGGCTTTCAGACGCTTTACGGACTTTTAAACAGCGAAAAGACCTGCCTTTGCGAAAGGGTTTTTTTGCCTGAGGCTAAGGAAATCCAAAGGCTCAGCGAAGGGGGCAAAAAACTTTCCTCTCTTGAAAGCAAAAGGCCTCTTGATGCGTTTGACGCAATTGTTTTTTCAATATCGTTCGAGGAGGATTACTTAAACGTAGTAACCATACTCGACCTCGCGGGGATTCCCATTCTGCCGAAGGATAGGGCAGGCTGGCCTCTTATTCTGGCCGGGGGATGCGCAATAACCCTTAATCCCGAGCCCCTGTCCGTGATGATGGACGCGTTTTTCATAGGAGAGGCGGAGGGCAGGACACACGGCATTGTCGAGACCCTTTCAAAAGAACTCGACAGGGAAGATGTCTTGCGGGAATTGGCCTCGCTCGGCGGTTTTTACGTTCCGGATTTTTATTCTTTTGCCTTTGACGGGCCGGTTATTTCTTCCGTAAAAGCGGAAAAGGGTTTCCCTCTTCCAATAAAAAGGGCGCGGCTTAAAGATATTGACGGAGCGTCTTTGCCCGAGACAATTGTCTTTACTCCTGATACCGAATTTTCCAACACTCATTTAATCGAGGTCGAGCGGGGGTGCGGCAGGGGATGCAGGTTCTGCGTTGCGGGGTTCGTGTATCTTCCTCCGAGGTTTCGGAGCGTGACCCGCATAAAGGAGAGCCTTGAGAAAAGCCCGGCAAAGAAGGTTGGATTCGTGGGGGCGGCTGTTTCAGAGCACAAAGAGCTTAAAGAGCTCCTTCGCTTCGCGGCGGAAAAGGGCATGAAGGCGACTCTTTCGTCTCTTCGCGCCGACATGATAGACTCGGAACTTTTAAGGCTTCTCAAGGATTCAGGTTACTCGACTGTAACCTTCGCGCCTGAGGCCGGGAGCGAGAGACTCCGAAGAGTCATAAATAAGGACATAACGGACCAAAGGATAATAGAGACCGCGAAACTCATAAAAGAACAAGGCATAAAAAAGATAAAACTCTACTTCATGCTCGGCCTTCCGACCGAGACTGACGAAGACGCCTTTGGCATAGCGAGGCTCGCAATAGAGGTGAAAAAAGCCCTCGGCGGCGGCAGGGTCTCGATAAGCGTTACGCCTTTCGTGCCGAAGCCCGTAACGCCTTTTCAGTGGAGAGCCTTGGAGCGTGAGGAAACCATCGAGAGAAGATACTCGATTGTAAAGGACGAACTTAGAAAAGAGGGAGGCATTGAGATAAACGCCTTTTCTTTAAAGGAAACGCTTTTGCAGGCCTATCTTTCGAGAGGAGACAAAAGGGCAGGGGAGTTCGTAATATTCGGCGCGAGGGAAGGTTGGAAAAAGGCATTAAAGAAATTCTCGGCTGAGATAGAGGAAAGCGTTTACAGGGTTCGGGCGGAAGGCGAGATATTGCCGTCCGACGTAATAGACCACGGAATTGAAAAGGCATATCTTTGGAAAGAATACCAAAAAGGGCTTCAAGGCAAAATAACCCCTCCGTGCGACGTCGGAAGGTGCGTAAGGTGCGGGGTGTGTTAGAAGACTGCCGAAAAAGTCCGTTTTGTCATTGCGAGGGGAGGGGTACCCAGCCGAAGGCTGGGTCGTCCGAAGCAATCTCTTTTTTGGATAAATCGGCAAATTAGAGATTGCTTCGTCCGCCAATAATAATGGCGGATTCGCAATGACCAAGTGTGTAGGGCGGGCTGTGCCCACGTATTGGTTTTTTTGTTTGTCATTCCCGCGGTCTCTTGAGCGGGAATCCAGGGGTTTTTATTTTAAAAACAAAGGGAGTAGGGCTGGCTGTGCCACCATCATGTATCGGAGAATATTTTTTAAAACATGAAAAAACCTCCAACAAAAGAAAAACCGTCTCGCCCCATGCCTTGTCACCCTGAACTTGTTTCAGGGTCTATCTTTGCCGTCCCGAAGCGCGTAATCCTTTTTAATAAGCCTTTTCATGTTCTTTGTCAGTTCACGGATAGCGAGGGCAGGCCGACTCTCTCCGATTACATTTCAGTCAAGGACGTGTACGCCGC
>JBAQMW010000317.1:0-7186 GCA_049303155.1 Thermodesulfobacteriota bacterium
GGTCAGACCACGACGTAACCTATGCAAGGCCGCTTCACTGGATACTCGCGCTTTACGGAAAAACCGTCGTCAGGTTCGAATACGGGCACGTCAAAAGCTCTGACTTTACGCGTGGACACCGCTTTAACGGGGCAGTTAAGATAAAGGTGGATAACGTAAAAAGCTACGTGACGAAACTTGCCAAAAATTTCGTCATTGTCGAGCCGGAAAAGCGTAAGGTGAAAATCCTTAAAGAACTCGAAAAAGAGGCGAAAAAATCCCTCGGAAGCATAGTCAAAGACGACGCGCTTCTTGAAGAAGTTGTGAACCTCGTCGAGTGGCCGGTCGTCGTGCGAGGCTCGTTTGAAAAAGAATTCCTCGAACTTCCGAGGGAAGTCGTGGTGAACGCCATGCGCGAGCATCAGAGGTATTTCAGCCTCGAAGATAAAAGCGGCAGTCTTCTTCCGTATTTCATGACAGTCGCAAACACCCCTGCGAAAAAGATCGAAACAATAATAAAAGGCAACGAGAGAGTTTTACTGGCGCGCCTTAACGACGCGAAGTTTTATTTCGAGAAAGACGTGAAAACGCCTTTAAAAGACAGGGTTTCGGCTCTCAAAGGGGTCGTATTTCAGGCAAAGCTCGGCACTTCCTATGAAAAGATAGAGAGGTTCGCGAGGCTTGCCGCCTTCATAGGGAGCGAGACGGGTTTTTGCGAGCCGCTTAACCACACCGAAAATATAGAGGATTTCCTGAAAGACCAATATAATCCCATGAGGTTCGATAAAGGCACGACGTCGGAGTCTTATTACAATAAGCTCGTGCTTATCCGCGCCGCTCTTCTTGCCAAGGCGGATTTAACCTCAGGCATGGTCGGGGAGTTTCCGAAACTTCAGGGAGTAATGGGAAAAGAGTACGCGCGAAGATCCGGCGAAGCCGATGACGTGGCAACCGCGATATACGAGCACTATCTCCCGATTCAGGCGGGAGGAGACCTTCCTTCGACAGACGCCGGGGCCATTATAAGCATTGCGGACAAGTTAGATACAATCTGCGGATGTTTCGGGGTGGGGCTTATTCCAACCGGGGCCGCTGACCCGTACGCATTGAGGCGGCAAGCCCTCGGAATAATATTCATAATAATGGATAAGAGCGATAAAAAAAGAAGATTCAATCTTGAAACCCTCATAGACAAATCTCTCGAATGTCTTGGAGGGGGAGGAAAACTCACGCGGGATAAGGTTGCGGTAAAGAACGAGGTCGTTGAATTCTTCAAGGAGAGGCTCCGCAATCAATTGCTCTTGCAGAATATCTCTTACGATTCAATCGAGGCGGTTCTTTCAACGAATTGGTTCGACGTCTTCGACGCGGCGGAACGCGTTTCAGCCCTTGAAAAATTCAAAAAACATCCCGCTTGCAAAAGCCTCGTCATAGCCTCGAAGAGGGTGTCTAACATACTCAAGGGCATTGACCTTCCCAAAAGATCTTTTATAAGCCTCGCTAAAGGGAAAGGTGATTGGCCTGCTGAAGCGCTTTTCATGGACGAGAACGAAAATGCTCTTTGGAAAGTAAGCAAAGAAATAGAGCCGGTGATAAAGAAGCATTGGGAGAACGGAGATTATGAAAAGGCCTTCACCGCTCTCGCCTCGATAAAGGACGTGATAGACAAATTCTTCGACAAGGTCATGGTCATGGTCGAGGACGAAAAGACGAGAGAAAACAGGCTTCGTTTGCTTGCCTTTGTGAGCGGGCTTTACGCGGGCATGGCTGATTTGTCGAAACTCGTGGTGCAGGAATAGAAAGCAGGGGGTAGTGTGTGAGTACGGACCTTACATTTTTTACAAACGAGTCAGATCAGACCATTCTGGATAGATTTAGAGTTAATATTGAACGGCAGATTGATAAAATGGTATATGAACTTTACGGACCAACTCCTGAGGAGATTGCGGTTGTGGAGGGGAAGAAAGAATGAGTTTCTGGAGAATTGCTAAAAGCACGGGAAATCCCAGAAGCAGAGACGAAAAAAATGTTGTGGAGTGCTATTCTGAGTCCGTAAGAATATTAGAAGGTGAGGGCTACTCAGGTATACAATCGTTCAAATCAGACCCTCCGGATTGTATCGGCTATGATTCTACCGGTAGCATGGTAGCATTTGAGGTTACTGAGCTTACTGATCAAGATGCTGAGCGAGAGAATGATAAGAAAGGACAGAGGCAATATTATAGAGATTGGGATATATTAGACTTGGCACAGGCAATAAAAGATAGAATTTCTGATAAGGATTCAAAATCATATCACGCCGGCCCCTACAAGAAAATACTGCTGATCATTTACACCGATGAATTGGTTATAACTGAAGATATGGTCAAAAAAGCAAAAGCACTATTGGATTTTAATAAATGTGAACCAAGGAATTTGACAGAGGTTATTTTTCTTCTCTCTTACGAACCAAACCCGATAAAAATAGATTATCCATACTTCAATATATACCCATAGAAAACGATAGTAAGCGGCAGTTGGGACGCTTGTTCATAGACTGAAAGCGCGGAAGGCAGAAAGTCAACAAGAGCGGAAGATATTACCACTGTGGAGGGGAAAAAGTGAAATCTACTGTTCAAAACTATCTTGAGAAGGCAATGTGGTATGTGATAAGATTGTGATTGAAAAGGGAATGAATAAGAAGAAGTATATACAGAAGGGAGGCAACTTATGAGAGCAAAAGGAGCAACGGCAGAGGTTTTTTTAACAGCCTTTAGGACATTGGCAAAAAAAGAGCAGGATATTTTTCTGTCATCTATATTAAAGGACAAAAGACTTCGTGAAGACTTGATAGATATAGCCATTGTTGAAAGCCGTGTAAAGGACAAAAGCAGACCTTTCAGAGATTTTTTAAAAGAACATGGGAACTAAATGGATAAATATTCTGTTGAGATTGTCCCAAAAGCAGAAAAGGAATTCCTGAAACTGCCGGAATCTGTAAGAATGAAGATTCGTAAGCAGATACTATCTCTTGAAAACAATCCAAGACCGTTTGGTTGTAAAAAACTAAAGGAGACAGAATATTACAGATTGAGAAGAGGCGACTATAGAGCGATTTACAGCATTGATGATAACGACAAAATTGTAAAGGTTCTATCTATTGCTCACAGAAAAGAAGTTTACAGATGAATCCCCGCTTCATCGCTCTCGTTGAGCAAATCCTCGCCGCCAAGCAAAATCCCTTCTCGCCCCCTTTGCTAAAGGGGGGAATAATGGAGCCGACACCACAGCCCTTGAACGCCAGATTGACAAATTGGTCTATGACCTCTGCGACCTCACATCAGAGGAGATTAAGGTCGTTGAGAACTTAGCCTAACAATAGCATGATTAATTTGCTTGGATGGTATTCCTACGTAAAGCCAAAAATAGCACAAGAGTTTTTCAACAACCCCTCATGCAACCCCTCCGCCCTTCAATATCTCCTTCAAGAACCTTCCCGTGTGAGAGGCCTTTACCATCGCGACTTCTTCGGGCGTGCCTTGCGCCACGATGTGTCCGCCTTCTCCTCCTCCTTCGGGGCCCAAGTCTATCAAAAAGTCAGCGAATTTTATGACGTCGAGTGTGTGCTCGATGATGATTATGGTGTTGCCCGCGTCGCGGAGGCTCTTTAAAACCGTAAGAAGCATGTGTATGTCCGCGAAGTGAAGCCCTGTCGTGGGCTCGTCCAATATGTAGAGGGTTTTTCCGGTCGCCCTTTTTGAAAGCTCCTTCGCCAGTTTTATCCTCTGCGCCTCGCCTCCTGAAAGGGTCGTCGCCTGCTGGCCGAGTTTTATGTAGCCGAGCCCGACGTTATTCAAGACAGAGAGTTTTTCTTTTATGTAGTGGATGTTTTCGAAAAATTCCAATGCCTCGCTAACCGGCATGTCGAGGCACTCGGAGATGTTTCTTCCTTTGTACCTGACCTCGAGGGTTTCCCTTTCGTAACGCGCCCCGTTACAGGCGTCGCAATGCACGTAAACGTCGGGGAGGAAATGCATCTCGACTTTTATTATGCCCGCCCCGGCGCACGTCTCGCACCTTCCACCTTTTACGTTGAAGCTGAATCTGCCCGTGCCGTAGCCCCTTACGCGCGATTCCGGGAGCATGCGAAAGAGGGTCCTTATTTCGGTAAAAACGCCGGTATATGTGGCAGGGTTGCTTCTCGGAGTTCTTCCTATCGGGGATTGGTCAATGGACACGACCTTATCAACGTGTTCGAGGCCTTTTATGGAATCGAGTTTTCCCGCCTTTTCTTTTGAGCCGTAAATGCGCCTCGCGAGGTTCGCGAAGAGGGTGTCCATGACGAGCGTGCTTTTACCCGAGCCCGAAACGCCGGTAACGCACGTTATGAGGCCGATGGGGATTTTTACGTCTATGTTTTTGAGATTATTTTCCTTAAGCCCCTTTAGAAAAAGATGCCTTCCGTCGGATTTTTTTCTCTCTTTCGGAATCGGTATGGAGAGTTCTCCTGTGAGGTATTTTCCGGTAATCGAGGCGGGATTTTCGCATATCTCGGAAAGAGTTCCCTTTGCCACGACCTCTCCTCCGGCCTCGCCCGCGCCAGGCCCCATGTCAACGATAAAGTCCGCAGTCCTCGTCGTGGCTTCGTCGTGCTCCACGACTATGACGGTATTGCCGAGGTCCCGGAGCCTTTTGAGCGAGTCGAGAAGGCGCCTGTTGTCCCTTTGATGAAGTCCTATCGAAGGCTCGTCAAGCACGTAGAGGACGCCGGTCAAGCCGCTTCCTATCTGGGTCGCGAGGCGTATCCTCTGCCCCTCGCCGCCGGAGAGGGTCTTGGCTTTTCTCGCAAGCGTCAGGTAGTCGAGCCCCACCTTCGAGAGAAAATCCAGCCGCTCCCTTATCTCTTTTATGATCCTTCTCGCGATTTCTTCTTTTACGGGGTGGAGTTTGACGTTTTTAAAAAATTCAATCGCCTCTTTTACCGGCATTCCAACTACGTCGTTTATGGATTTTTTGCCGACTTTTACGTGGAGGGATTCTTTCTTCAGCCGCGCCCCTTTACAAATAGGGCACGGCTGCGAGTTCATGTAGCGCTCAAGTTCCGTCAAGGCGTCTTCGGATGCGGCCTCAACGCGCCTTCTTTCGAGGTAGGGCATCACCCCTTCGAAAGGCTCGATGAAGGAGTAGAGTTTTTTCCCGCGCGAGTATTCGAACCGGATTTTTTCGTCTTTGCTTCCGTTAAGGAGCGCGTTCCGGGCCTCTTTCGGGAGTTTTTTGAACGGAAGCGACGGGTCGAATCCGTAGTGGCCGGCAAGGGAGTTTATTATATGCTCTCCCATTGAGAGCCCTTTCTTGCCGCTCCTCTTGGCCCACGGCAGTATCGCGCCCTTTCCGAGGGAGAGGTTTTTGTCCACCACGAGTTCCGGGTCGAAGTAGGGTTTTTCACCGAGGCCGTTACAGTCGGGGCAAGCCCCCTGCGGGCTGTTGAAGGAAAAAAACGCGGGCGTTATTTCCGGGTAACTTATGCCGCAGTCGGCGCAGGAAAGTTTTTCATTGAAGAGTTCCGCGCCTTTGTCGCCGTATTCCACCTTTATGATGCCGCCTGAAAGCCCGGCCGCTATCTCGAAGGATTCCGCGAGCCTCGTCCTTACCCCTTCGCGGACGGTTATTCTGTCCACGATGACCTCTATCGAGTGTTTCTTTTTCTTGTCGAGAACAGGGATTTCTTCGAGGCTTCTTAAGTGCCCGTCTATCCTTACCTTGGTGTAGCCGTCTTTACGAAGGGTTTCGAGTTCTTTTCTGTATTCGCCTTTCCTGCCCCTTACTATGGGAGAGAGTATCTGTATCTTCGCCTGATTGCCGAGTCCTTTGTTAAAGACTCTATCCACCATTTGTTGGACGGTAGTGTTGGCGATTATCTTGCCGCATTGGTGGCAGTGCGGCGTGCCGGCCTTTGAGAAAAGAAGCCTCATGTAGTCGTAGATTTCGGTTACAGTGCCGACCGTGGAGCGCGGGTTTCTGCCGGTCGTTTTCTGCTCTATGGCTATCGCCGGGGAAAGGCCTTCTATGCTGTCAACGTCCGGCTTTTCCATCTGTTCGAGGAATTGGCGCGCGTAGGCCGAGAGGCTTTCGACGTAGCGGCGTTCTCCCTCGGCGTATATGGTGTCGAAGGCCAGCGACGACTTGCCGCTTCCGGATACGCCGGTTATGACGACGAGAGATTCCCTTGGAATCTCGAGGTCAATGTTTTTGAGGTTATGAACCCTCGCGCCTTTTATGGTGATTTTGTCCATGAAGTGAACCTTTGTTGGCCAACGGGAATTTTTATTTTTAAACGCGGGCGGTTTTAGCGGAGCCGCTTCCCGGCCATCTTTGCCGCCGTCTCTATGGCCGCTATCATGCTCTCCGCGCTCGCTTTTCCCTTCCACGCGATGTCGTAGGCAGTGCCGTGGTCAACCGAGGTCCTTATTATCGGAAGCCCGAGCGTTACGTTGACCGCGTTTTCGAAGTGCATGAGTTTAAGCGGAATAAGCCCCTGGTCGTGGTACATGCAAACCGCGCAGTCGAATTCCCCCTCGCGCATCCTGAAAAATACCGTGTCCGGAGGGAGCGGCCCGATTGCGTTTATCCCCAGCGAGCGCGCCTTGTTTATTGCCGGAAGGATTATTTTTATTTCTTCGTCTCCGAAAAGCCCGCCTTCACCCGCGTGGGGGTTAAGGCCGCAAACGGCGATACGGGGTTTTTTCAGGCCGAAGAATTTTTTAAAAGACGAGTCAGTTATTTTAATCGTCTTGAGAACGCTCTCAATGGTTATGAGGCCGCTCACCTTTTTTATGGGTTCGTGTATCGTAACCAGCACGACCTTTATTATATCGCCTCCGAGCATCATGGAAAAATCCTTGGCGCCCGTGAGGTGCGCTATGAATTCGGTGTGCCCGGGAAATTTAAAACCCGCGAGTTTGGCGGATTCTTTGTTTATGGGGCCCGTAACCAGCGCGTCCGCATCAAAGTTCACGGCCATGTGAACGGCCTCTTCGATGTAAGAGATCATGGCCTTGGAGGATTCGATTGTCGGACGTCCGGGGCCGAGTTTCTTTAAATCGAGGGTCGAGAGGTTTATGACCTTCGAGCGCGGAGGCGGCTTGAGACCGAGTTTTTTCGAGAGGCGCAGCAGGAGCGCGAGGTCGCCGATGATGACCGGACGAGCCGTGCGCTTCACCCTTTCGGA
>JBAQMW010000318.1:0-3103 GCA_049303155.1 Thermodesulfobacteriota bacterium
GTACTACATAGGCGACGGACTTCGCGGAGACGCTAAGATTATAGTCGAGGGCGTGCCGGGCAACGACCTCGCGGCCTTCATGGACGGCCCTACTATAGTAGTCAAAGGCAACGCGCAGGATAATATCGGCAACACCATGAACAGCGGCAAGGTCATAGTCGAGGGCCACGCAGGGGACGTATTGGGCTACGGCATGAGAGGCGGGAAACTCCACATAAGGGGAGACGTGGGTTATAGGGTAGGAATCCACATGAAGGGCTACAAAAAGCAGATGCCGGTTATAATAAGCGGCGGAAGCGCGGGGGATTTTTTCGGAGAGTACATGGCAGGAGGCGTGCTCGTGCTTTTGGGGCTTGATAAAAATCCGAGAAGAACCGCGCTCGTTGGTGACTACATAGGCACGGGTATGCACGGCGGGATGATATTCATAAGGGGAGATGTGGATAAGGAGAGGTGCGGTCTGGAAGTGGGAGTGCTCGAGCCTGACGAAGACGACATGAAACTCCTCAAGGAGTATTTGGCCGACTTTTGCAAGGACTTCAACCTGAATCTTGACGAGGTCATGAAAAAGCCGTTTAAGAAACTCGTGCCTGTGTCTTTAAGGCCTTACGGGAATTTGTACGCGTATTGATAGTTTGTGTTTTTTTTGTAGCTCAGGGCTTCAGCCCTGATGTGAATATATTTTTTCTTCTGTATCAGCCCCCCGCTTAAGATTGCGGGGGCAGGCTCTAAAGGGCTGAACTACAAAGACTTTGCCTTAAGCGCATTGGCAGGATGTCGGAAAATTCATTATATTGCAAAGCCCCTTTATGTTACATCAAGGGGTTTTGTTTTTTATGTAGTGTCATTCCCGCCCATCTTCTGTCATTACCTCTTCTTTTGTCATTGCACGGGTACCCCGAACCCAACCTACAACTGAATTAACTTCCTATGTTATGGCATAGCTGGCAACCCTTATTGGAAGGGACGGTATTTCCGGATTGGCTGCCTGCGCTTACAATGGAGGTATAGTTCCATCTCAGGGCATCGTAATGCGGGCCTCCGTGGGCAAAGTGGCAGGAAAGGCAGAAGACTCTGGTGTTGCCGCTGGCGGAGACAAGGCCATCCATCGCGGCCGGAGGCGGCTCATAAGGCAGATAATATACAGTGTCATAAGCGCCGGAGACGCCGTAAAACCGGCTGGCTGTTACCGGTATGCCCTTACCGGCCTGGATAAGCGAAAGGGAATAGTTTGTCCTGTCCAATTTCGAAGGATGGCAAGTGCCGGCACAGTTAGCGCCGGCTTTACGAGGCATTACCACATTCGTAGGATGCCTTAGCCATGACCAGTTTCCCCATTCATATTCAAATGGGTTAGCATTATTAAAAATTTTGAACGTCGGTTGCCAATCAATATCATAGCCAGTGAGGTTTACATGAAAGTTATCATGACACTGGCCGCACCAGTGTGAGAATGACTTGCCGGAGGAATCCGCCCCATAGATGTCATCCGCCCCATAGGCGTTACTGTTTGGCGCATCCGTTGCAGGGACGCCGGCAAGCGTGTTCCTGTAGACAGGCCATATAACCTGTGCCGCATTATCTGTTTCACTTCCGCCGAAGTATGCGCCGTTTACGCCGCCCGTGTAGCTTTTTAAGTTCCTGTAACTCCATTCACCACTACACAGCGCAGTATTACCGTCAGGACATAACTTTACCCCGCTGTGCGCGCCGGCATCCTGTGCCTTGACCTTGAGATTTCTAAAAATATTGATATCCGTGTTGAAAATACTGGAGGTACCATGCGGGTCGTGGCAACTGGTGCAGGTGAGGGTGGAAACCGACTGGTCTCCGCCCGGCGGCGTTACGCTTGCTGCGCCGATAGAATGGCCGTAGCCGAGCGACGCGGGAGTGGTTGCACCCCAGCTTGAGTCAAGCTCCGTTGAAAAGTTCCCGCCGGCGCCTATCTGGTTGAACGCAGTGTCGTCGTTCCACGTGCCGGAAGAATACACCTTCGGAGCGGCCACGTTTTGCGGGGCATGAGATATGGCGGCCAACGCCCCGTTACTCGCATGACATTGCAAGCAGAGTTTATGGCTTTCAGCCTTGGAGGTTACGCCGAACCTCAAAAGTGTTATTCCGCCGCTTAAATTTCCGTCCACGCCGGCGTTGCCCTGGGACGCATGCATCGTATGGCAGGAGCCGCAGACAATGCCGCCCGCGCCTGCATGCACACCATAAGACGGATTTGGGAAAAACAGCGCAAGCGCAATCAGGAAACCTGCGGCGGCGATATCAGGCAAAGACTTCGAGAAAGTTTTGTTCATGATTTACCTTTTGTAACTCAAGGCTATTCGGCAAGCTCAGGATAGGCAGTTCGACCTTCGATAAACTCAGGGGCTCACTACATGCTTTAGTCCTGAAACACATCAGTCATATCGTATAATCTATAACCAAAGCATAGATTAATACATAGTTTAATAAAAAAAAAGGTGAAATAGCAACTGCCCATATGGATGGTTGTTGAGAATGGCGCACGGGATTTTTGTTTTTTCGTCCGGAGAGCGCATGTTTCTTGTAATGCTCCCTATCTCCTTGACTTCTTTCATTAAAAATCGTAATATGTAAATGACTGGAGGAGCGGATAGGTTTAATGGAGCCTGTAAACTTCATCGAACTTGAAGAGAGGATAAGCAGGCTTCTAAGCTCTTACGGTGCGCTTCAGGATGAAAAAAAGAGACTGGAGGAAGAGTTAAGGCAAAGGAACGCCGAAGCAAAGGAACTTGTTGACCTTAGGGAAAAGGTCAAGAGGCTTGAAAAGGAAAAAGGGGTCGTTAAAGAGAAGGTTGACGGGCTTATCCGGAGGCTCGACGGATTGATTCAAATCGTTTGAGGTTACCCCCTTTTACAAAGGGGGGTCAGGGGGGATTTGAGGTTACCTTGAAAAACGTTGTCGAACTGAGCATACTCGGGCAAAAACTGGCGATTCAAAGCGTTGAGAGCGAGGAGTACGTACGCGGAGTAGAGAGTTATCTTGCGGAGAAGATCGAAGAAGTAAGGGGCGGCACAAAAGCTGTTGCAACTCTGGACCTCGCGCTTATCGTCGCTTTAAACATTGCCGGAG
>JBAQMW010000319.1:0-4134 GCA_049303155.1 Thermodesulfobacteriota bacterium
TTCGCGCCCTGCGCCGATATGGTGCCCGGGCCGTTGGATATGATAAGCCCCAAAAGCATGGAAAACTCCACGAGTTCATCCTTGGAAGGCTCCCTGCCAATAAGCGCGGCAAAGGCCACTTCGGTAAAGCTCTTCTTCTTTATAAGTTCTGCAGCGTCCATTCCCAAAAACTTCTTTTCAATATGCTTTTCCGAAGGAACGCTCGAGCCGACGATGGTTGAAAAAATCCTTGAGTGCCACGGAAGAGCGGTAATGGTGACCTTGGAGATTTCCCTCCTCATAAGAGGCCCCCATCCGAGGGTCGTCCATATTGCAGAAAAAAGCGCGTCGGTCGAAGGCTTGCCGTCGGCGGCGTCCTTTACGAAATTAACGAATACGGAGGTCTTTTTAAGCTCCTCTATCCTCTCAAGAAGGAGCTTGGTTTTCGCGTCAGTCGCGCCGGCCTTAAAAACGTCCTTCTCTTCCTTGGTAAGAGACTTCAAGATGTCCTTGTAATCGAATTTATCGGTAGCGTTATTAAGCCCGGAGTGCTGGAATTTTTCAAGCAAAAGCCGGGACACGTTCATCGCCGCCCCTGCCCTTCCCTTACCCTCTATGGCGACTGCCGAAGATACGGCGGTATTCGGCGAATTTCCAGCATCTCTCGCGGCCTCGGCTGCCGATAGAGCCGGGTCGTTGTGGAGGTTTACGTAAAGGTTGAAGGCCGCATTGGCAAGATTCTTTTCGTATTCATCGGGATAACCCTTGAGAAGCGACAGGCAGAGATTTTCCTCTAAGGATTTCTTGGACGCGTCCATCACCGAAACCCCGTTTACCTTCGTAATCTGAGTCTGCGGATCCATGAAAGAGGCGCCGCTACAGTCCTTCATGGACTGCCTCGGATACTGCGCCCCGACCTGGCGTAAGAGAGTCTCTATCTGCTCGTCGTAAGGAGACGCGGCCTTCACCTGCGGCGCGTCAAGTTCTTTCGGAAGGGATATTGCCTGGTTGCTCGCGAGCCAGCACTTGAGAGAAAGGTCTCCCTTTGACTCGAAGTCGGGCTTTATCCCGTTAAGGGCCATGACCTTCGAGAGGGCTTCGGGTATGTGGGCGATATTCGTAACGACCGCGCCCTTTTTAGAAAAAACCGGCTTTCCCGGCGTGTATATGTCGTTCACGCCAAAGTACTGCATGTACCATTTTTCTTTGGCCGCCGCATCGTCTCCGCTTCCGGCTAAACTTCCGGCGTGGCCGCACGCCTTCGTAAGTCTTGCCTTCCAGCGCCCTACTACGCACGCGACCGTGGGCTTCGTGATTTCGAGCCCGCTCTCGTAGTATCCGCCCGGCTCCGTATAGATTACCGCGCCCTTGCTTCTGTCGTCGTTATGAAGGGCGTTAAAAAACTCAGCGGGCGACCACTGCACGTAAACGTCCTTGCCGCTCGATATGCTCGTCGTGGTTCCCCATCCGTTCGTAAGCATATAGACCGCGATAGTCGTGGTAAAATTACCTGAATTCGAAAATATCGCAATGCTCCCCTTTACGAGAGATTCGGAAGGCTTGTTGCCGCCGAGCGCTCCGCCAATCCTGACTTTATTCCATGCGTCCGCAACTCCGAGGCAGTTCGCTCCGAACACGTCAATACCGTTCGCCTGTCCTATGGCCCTTATTATGGACGAATCCCTCATCGGAACCTTCTCCGTGAGTATTATTATCTTCTTCAAATCAGGATTAAATTTTATCACCTCTGACACCCCGTCTTTTACTCCCGAAGGAGGGAGGTATATGACGGCCGTGTTGAACTTATGCCCCGCCTTTACGCCTTCTGCGACCGAGTTATAGACCGGAATGTTGCCGATTTTGGTTTCAAGAACCTGTCCGCTTCGACCCGGGCCTGTGCCGAAAACGACGTTGCCGCCTGAAAACTCGTGGCTCACCGGTGTAACCGCGCGGCTCTCGGTGCCGAGGATGTTCAAGACGCAGACCTTGTCGTCCTTTGTCGCTATATCGGCCAAGGAATTTACGCCCACGTAGTATGGAAACTTTTTGACGCCCTGTTTGTGCATACGCCCTCCACAAAAGAAAATCAAATATCAAATCTCAAAAATCAAAATTAAGGTTTAGTCTTTTGTTTAGTCTTTTATCGAAAAGTAAATACCGAAATTTTTACCTTTGACTTTTAATTTTTGATATTTCTAAGCGCCCTTCGCCAAAATCTTTTCGGAAAGCTTTTTCCTACCTTCCTTTTCCATCCATTTATCCATGCCAAGGGCGTAGTTCACGACCTCGCTCATGGCGCTGTCGTGCCCAAATATGCGGTACGGAAGCCGGAGCTGGTCAAGCGTTTCCTTCATGTAGGCCATGCCCCTTATTAGGTTAGGGCCGCCTCTGCCGATGACGACGAAAAGCGGCGTCGGGCCGTACTTCTGAAAGTAATCCCGAAGCGCGTCCGCCATTGCGCGAAACGTCTCGTATATGTCGGTATTGTTGGCCTTTCCTCCGATTATGAACAGCACGTTCGACTGCTTAATCCAGTACTTGAAGACTATCTTGGATATCTGGAACATCTTCTCGTAGGGCGGGTTTCCGCCGAAGTCCGAGGATATGGTGGCGCGCTCTCCCAAAAGCTCGGTTACGAGCGCGTTCGCGCCTCCGCCGAAGGTCGGGGCGGTTATTGTTCCGCTCGGGTTCATGACAAATACGTCGCTCTGCCCCTGATACGTCCTCAACTGATTTATCTCCTGCTCGAACTCCGAATAATCCGAGGCGAAAAGATGCGACGGAATATCGAGCCTCTTCCACGCCGGGTCGTCTATGTCAAAAGAGGCCTTTATGTCGCACGCGACCGGAACGAGCCTTCCCGGAGTCGCGGTTGACATCCTTATGGGGTTCAATTCAAGAAGATTAAGGCCGTAGTTATTATAGAGAGTCCACAACTTCGGGAGGTTCTGCACGAGAGGGCTTATGATGTCCTTCGGAGCCTTAAGCTCGTCGAGGGCGTTGGATACGTGATAGCTCTTAAGCCCTGTGCACGGATCAAAAGGCACTTCCATTATCTTATCTTTCGGAAGCTCCTCTATGTCCATTCCTCCGCAGTGGGAGATGGTCATGGTCGGGGCCCTGAAAACCGTTGAATCGTTAAGAGAGAAATACACCTCGTGCTTCGCCGGAACCGCCCCCTCGAAGGTTACTCCGTCGGCCTTTGCGACACTATTCCCGAACTTGTGCTCGACGAAATAGAGCCTCTCTTTATGCTGTAACGCCGTTGTTATATCCGATGCCCTGCCGATAAGGCCGGCCTTGCCCTTTTTGCCCACTCCGCCCTTGAATACGGGCTTTATGAAGACCTCGCCGCACTTCTTTATGAGTTCCTTTATCTCGTCAACGCTGGCCTCCGGCCCTAAGACCTCGGCCACCGGGAACTCGACCTTCTTAAGAAGTTTTTGCCCCCACTGTAATCCCGTAAGCTGCATCTCATGCCTCCGTTTTTAATCCCGCGCATGCGGCAAACAATTCCGTATTCCGCCTTTTGTTTAAGCAGCCGCCAATGCCGCGTTAAATGTCGCGCTCGGGCGCATTGCCTTTGCCGTCTTTTCAACATCCGGGTGGTAATAGCCGCCGATGTCCTGAGGACTACCCTGCGCGCCGTTCAACTCTTTGATAATCTTTGTCTCATTGTCTCCAAGCGTCTTGGCCAATTTGGCAAAACGCGCCTGAAGCTCCTTATCTTCGCTCTGAGCAGCCAACGCCTCGGCCCAGTATAAAGCCAAGTAAAAATGGCTTCCCCTGTTATCCAGCTCTCCTACCTTGCGGGCCGGGGACCTGTTGTTGTCAAGTATCTTGCCGTTTGCCTTGTCCAGCGCGTCCGCCAGAACCTGAGCCTTTTTATTCTTGAACGTAGTGGCCAGATGTTCCAGCGATACGCCAAGCGCGAGAAATTCGCCTAAGGAATCCCATCTCAGATACCCTTCTTCCACGAACTGCTGAACGTGTTTTGGCGCCGAGCCGCCCGCGCCTGTCTCGAAAAGCCCGCCGCCGTTCATAAGTGGCACTATCGAGAGCATCTTCGCGCTGGTGCCGAGTTCCAGAATCGGGAAGAGGTCTGTGAGATAATCACGAAGCACGTTGCCTGTGACAGAAATGGTGTCCTTACCC
>JBAQMW010000320.1:0-8629 GCA_049303155.1 Thermodesulfobacteriota bacterium
GAAGTTTTTCAATTCCACTTCCGTCGAGGGGATGGCATCCATAAGCGGGCCGACCCGCAAGACGTCGCCTTCAGCCGTGATGTCGTCAATGGTGGAAAAACTTACGACGTCGGCCGAGGCTACTCCGTCTAAGTAAAGCACGGCATCGGTGATGCGGCTGATTCTGCCGAGAGTGTCGGCGTTCAGTATGCCCTTTTTGTTCACTATGCCGACGACGATAGTGTCTTCGTAAAGGCCGAACGTCTTTTCTATTTTATCGTTAAGCACCCGCACGGATGACGCGGGGGGGAGCATATTTTTCGGATTCGTGTCGGTCGTTACTTTCGGGAATTGGGCGAGGAAGGCGAGAGTAATTATCGTCGAGACAGCGAATATTACGAAGGGATGTTTGATTGAAAATTCGACCAAAGAAATTTTTTTCATAGGCTCCTTATTAGTTACGGATTCGCCGCCGGGGCGGCGCTATTTGCCTTTGCAACCGATTATCTTTTTGCACTTTTTCGGAAAGCCCGGCGAGTTGATGATTTTCATGACGTTCTTGTTTTTCTTTATGTAGTCGTCCGCCATTCTTGTAAATATATCCGTAAGGGTTTCTTCCTTGTAGCAGGCGATTATCTTCAGGAGGGTAAGACGTTCTTTGTTTAATCTTAAGGTTGTCGCAGTGCGTTTCATGGTTTTTCCCCTTTCTTCGGGAAGTGTGCCATAAAGAAGTATGGATGTCAAGACGTCACGACGTCTCCGTCAAGCGCGTGCGAATTTTTTTGCGAAATGGCGTATTTGACAAAATGAGGCAATACAGTTAAAGTGTTCGGATATTTTTTCGGATTTCCGGGGAAAATATCCGTGGAGGCAAATGATGCCGTTAAGAGAAGAATTGGAAAGGCAGGGAGCGTGGCTTTTCAGGTGGAGGAGTTATTTTCCGCTTGTCATGCTTCCACTCATGCTCATAGCGTTAAAGGATACCGGGTATATCGAAGGGCAGTACGGACGGCCGGCCCGGTTGGCGTGGGAGGCGTTTTGCGTTCTTGTGTCTTTCGCGGGATTAGGCATACGCTGTATGGCAATAGGTTTCGCGCATTCCGGGACCTCCGGACGCAACAGGAAGAGGCAGATGGCCGAAGCCCTGAACACGACCGGCATGTATTCGCTGGTCAGGCATCCTCTTTATGTCGGAAACTTTTTTATCTTCCTCGGCATGGCGCTTTTTATCGAGGTATGGTGGTTTGTGCTTCTGTCGGTTTTGGCGTACTGGATGTATTACGAGAGGATAATCATCGCTGAAGAGGAGTTTTTGCGCGGAGAGTTCGGAGCGCCGTTCGTTGCGTGGGCGGATAGAACGCCTCTTATCATCCCTAAGTTTAGGAATTGGAAAGCCCCTGAAAGGCGGTTCTCTTTGAAGAAAATACTCAGGGCCGAGTATAACGCTTTTCTCCTTATAATAGTAACCATGGCAATTCTCGACGTTTTGGGTGTAGCCTTTACTCAGGGAAGGTGGGAGATTGACAGGGTATGGGCAATAGCCCTTGTTGTTGGTTTTGCAACATTCCTTACACTTTGGATATTGAGGAATAAGACGTCGGTATTGAACGTCAAGTAGGGATTCGAGCGAGACCCCCCGGATGGGTGTCTTGCCGTGAAATTAAAACGGGTTACGGCAAAAGCCGTAACCCGGTGATTTTTTTGGTGGAGCTGAGGGGGGTCGAACCCCTGACCTCAAGACTGCCAGCCTTGCGCTCTCCCAATTGAGCTACAGCCCCGCGTAACAGTCTTATATTAATAACATCATCTTGCTTGGCGTGTCAATTAAATTTTGGTCATTGCGGACGGCGAAATGAATTAACAAACCCCCGCGCATGGGTCGGGCGTTACGCCTGCCGGCGTTTTTTCGGGAGGCGGACATGACCGCCCCGACGTAACGTCGGGGCGTTGACCGCGAAAAGTATATAATTTTTACGCTTGACATTGATGCGTTTTCGTATTATAAAATCTTTTACAACTGAATAAGCGCTTCTTATCAAGAGTGGTGGAGGGCCCCGGCCCGTTGAAACCACAGCAACCGGTCTTTTTAACCAAGGCGTCAGGTGCTAAATCCGGCAAGGCTCGGCGGAAAGATTTTCAGGGATAATCCGCCGGCGGCTTTGGAAGATGAGGAGAGAGTTCGATTAAAACGAAACCTCTTCTTGTCAATAAGAAGGGGTTTTTTATTTGCCGTGATTAGCAGGCTGCTCAAAAAGCTCCAGCGGGTCGGGCGTCGAGAAACGAGGAATGAGGCGTAGTTAGCATCTACGCCGCAGTGACGAGAGACGAAGACAACGAAGCAGATAGACTTTTTCAGCAGCCTGCTAAAAAACAAGGAGGAACCCATGAGTTTCATAAAAGCGCTTAAATGCAGGGAGTGCGCGAAGGAGTATCCGAAGACCGCTCTCCATGTGTGCGAGTATTGTTTCGGTCCTCTCGAGGTCGCGTACGAATACGAAAAGATAAAGAACTCTCTTACGAGGGAGATGATAGAAAAGCGCCCCGCGAACATGTGGAGATACAAGGAGCTTCTTCCCGTGGAGGGCGAGCCGACAGTGGGCGCTCAGGTGGGCTTTACGCCGCTTGTCAAGGCCTCTAATCTCGCCGACGCCCTCGGGGTGAAGGAGCTTTACCTTAAAAACGACGCGGTCAATTACCCGACTCTTTCCTTTAAAGACAGGGTCGTTTCTGTCGCTATATCGAGGGCCAGGGAACTCGGCTTTAAGGTCGTTTCCTGCGCCTCGACCGGAAACCTCGCCAACAGCGTCGCGGCTAACGCCGCGTCCTGCGGAATGGAAAGTTTCGTTTTCATACCGTTCGACCTGGAGCAGACGAAGATTCTCGGAACCCTCGTTTACGGCTCGAAGGTCATAGGCATAAGGGGCACGTACGACGAGGTCAACAGGCTCTGCTCCGAGATAGCCGGCAAATACAAATGGGCGTTCGTCAACATCAATATCCGCCCCTATTACGCCGAGGGCAGCAAGACCTTCGGCTATGAAATAGCAGAGCAGTTAGGCTGGAGGCTTCCGAAGCACGTGGTAGTCCCGATGGCCGGCGGGTCTCTCATAACGAAGATACACAAGGCGTTCAAGGAACTCCACATGTTAGGCTTCATAGCCGGCGCGGATGCCAAGATATACGGGGCTCAGGCAACGGGGTGCAGCCCGATAGTTACGGCCGTCAAGACCGGCGCGGAGTTGATAAAGCCGGTCGTGCCGAAGACCATAGCCAAATCTCTTGCCATAGGAAACCCGGCCGACGGGTATTATGCCGCGAGGGTCATGAGGGAAAGCGGCGGATGGGGCGAGGATGTGAGCGACGACGAGATAATATCGGGCATAAGACTCCTCGCGGAAACAGAGGGTATATTCGCCGAGACCGCCGGAGGCGTTACAATCGGGGTTACGAAAAAACTCATCGAGCAGGGAAGGATACCGAAGAACGAGACCATAGTCATTTGCATTACCGGAAACGGGCTTAAGACCCAAGAGGCGCTCCAAGGCAAGATAGAAGAGCCGCCCGTCATAAAGGCGAGCCTCAAGGACTTCGAGGACCTCGTCAAGGAAGGCGGCGAGAGATACGCCGTGCAGGCATAGGGCAGCGTAAAATTATCCGCGTAGGCAGGAGAGTTGCGCGGCTTTTTGCATGGAAAGAGGGCTGTCGAGTCAAGGGAAATCGCCTGCAACTGCCGTAAATCGTTCCTTTTTATGGTAAAATTAAAACATGACGGCTGTCATGTTTTTTATGGCGCCGATTTGGTAGAATTATATATAAAGCGATTACGAAAGGGAGTGTTCGGCGATGGATCGTTTCATAGAAGATAAAGTAACCAAGGTTCCGGTAAAGCTCGACGGTTCGGAGAAGAAGGTTGACTTCAACGAGCTAAAGACCGGCGGGTTCATAAAGCAGAGGCAGAAAGACCTTTTTACCGTAAGGCTTCGCTGCCCGGGCGGGAAGATAACGACCGATAATCTCATAGGGATATCGAAGATAGCGGCCGCCTACAGCAAGAAAAGCGTCGTCCACTTGAGCTTCAGGCAGTCGCTTGAGATACTCTACGTGGATTACAAGGACTTCGACGCCATAGTCGCCGAGCTTGCGAAACTCGGCATGAAGGTCGCGTCTTGCGGCCCGAGGGTGAGGGTTCCGACCGCGTGCGGCGGGTGCGAATATAATCCTAACGGCCTTACCGACACGCAGAAGATGGCCGAGATGGTGGATACGAAGTTTTTCGGCACCCCGACGCATCATAAGTTCAAAGTATCTTTTTCCGGCTGCCCCATTGACTGCGCGAGGACAAAGGAGATGGACTTGGGCTTTCAGGGTGTTGTGGAGCCGAAGTGGGAAGAACCGGCTTGCACCGGTTGCACGATTTGTTCGGAGGCTTGCAAGGAGGACGCCATACAGTCCGATCCCGAAACAGGGAAACCAATCTACGACCCGAAGAAGTGCATCTGGTGCGGAGACTGCATAAGGGCATGCCCCACGGGCGCGTGGGTGGCGAAGCGTTACGGGCATCTTGTGAGGATCGGCGGAAAACACGGGCGCCATCCGGTAGAGGCCAAAGAGGTGGCGCTTTTCGTGCCTGACGAAAAGGTGTCCGATGTTATCGAGAAGACGATAGAGTGGTATCTTGCGAACGGCATAAGGGGCGAGAGGATAGCGAAGACCGTTAGGCGCGTGGGAGTCGAAAAGTATCTTGAATTTATGGAGCCGGTTCTTGGCGATACCGCGCTTATAGGAGAATAAAATGGCGATTTGCCTGCCATACTTCGTTATCGGCCATTTTTGCTCCTCGGCGTATGAACTATACGCCGGAGCCTGTTCTGAGCGAAGCGAGGAATCTTCAAAAATGGCCGTTGCCTCGTCGGGGTACCCACTCCATAGGGTGGGTCGGGCAACTTGCCATTTTATATCAATATATTGGAGGAGAATAAAATGGCCGATATAAAGACAGTAGCCACGCTTGATTTAAGAGGGGTCTTATGCCCCATGAACTTTGTTAAGACCAAACTCAAGTTGGAGAGCATGGACGAGGGCGAGGTGTTGGAGATAATACTCGACTCCGGAGACCCCATACAGAACGTGCCGAAGAGCATAAAAGAGGAAGGCCATAAGATAGTCGAGGTAAAAAGAGAGAACGATTTTTTTAGGCTTAAAATTCAGAAAAGTTGACAGGCAATCTTCTTTGCCTGTCATTGCGAGTCCGCCATTATCATTGGCGGACGAAGCAATCTCTAACCATATGATTTTATGGAAGACGTGATTGCTTCGCTTGCAATGACTGTTCTTATGGTTTTTCAATATGTTACGGCGTTAATGTGATAAGTAATATCAAGTAAATATATAAATACCAAGGAGGAACACATGGCGATAAAGGTAAGAATACCCACACCGTTAAGGAAACTCACAAATGGTCTTGACGAGGTAAGCGTCAACGGCGCGACCGTTTCCGCGGTTCTTGAAGACCTCGAAAAAAACTATCCCGGCATAAAGGAAAGGATTTGCGAGGAGGACGGAAAACTCAGGAAGTTCGTGAATGTCTACCTGAACGACGAAGACATCCGCTTCAAGGAGAACCTCTCTACCGTTGTAAAGGAGTCCGACGAACTCTCCATCGTGCCGGCCATAGCAGGGGGGGCGTTTTGAAAAAGAAGGTATATCTTACGTATCCCAAAGACCTCGTAAAGGAGTCTCTCATATACGAGGCCGGGAAAAGGTTCAATGTCGTTACCAACATACGTCAGGCCACGGTCTCTAACGAGATAGGGCTTGTCGCCCTTGAACTCGAAGGCCAAAGCTCTGACGTGGACAAGGCGATAAATTTCTTTGTCGAGAAGGGCGTAAAGGTCGAGCCAATAGAGATGGATATCATCGAGTAATACCGGTGTTTTTTTGCCCAAGTTCTTGACAAAATTAGTAATGTATTGTAAACATGAGTAATATGGTAAGGTATTATACATTTGTCATTGCGAGGGGTTTTATCCCGAAGCAATCTCAAGGCGGCTGTTTAGCTGAAAACGAGATTGCTTCGTTTCACTCGCAATGACTGAATCGGCGTATCATATAGCGCGCCAACTAAGCGTATTATCAATAATTTCAGCGTCAGGAGGTAAGATAACTCATGTCGAGACATAAGGCCGCTCCGGCGGAGGAAGTAAAGCCGGCGATATACAGGCACGCGAATAAATCAGTCCTTGAACTTGTCGGCAATACGCCTCTTGTAAGGATTAACAACATAACGAAAGACCTTCCTAAAGGCGTCGAGATCTACGCCAAACTCGAAAGTTATAATCCCGGCGGCTCGGTAAAGGACAGGGCGGCCTTTAAGATGGTCGATGACGCGGAAAAGGCCGGACGCCTCACGAAAGACAAGATAATCCTCGATTCGAGTTCGGGCAATACCGGAATAGCCTACGCGTGGATAGGCTCGGTAAAGGGCTATAAAGTCGAACTCGTGGTTCCGGGCAACGTGAGCGAGGAGAGAAAGAAAACCTTGAATGCCTTCGGCGCGAAGGTCATATTTTCGAGCCCTCTCGAAGGCTCCGACGGGGCGATAAGGCTTTGCTGGAAACTCTACGTGGATAATCCGGAGATATACTGCAAGCTCGACCAGTATAATAATCCCTCTAATCCTCAGGCCCATTACGACACGACCGGAGCCGAGATAATCGAGCAGACCGGAGGAAGGATTACTCACTTCGTGGCGAGTATCGGCACGGGCGGCACGATAATGGGCACCGGGAAAAGGCTCAAGGACTTTAATAAAGACATATTAGTAATCGCGGTCGAGCCTGATAATCCCATGCACGGGCTTGAGGGCTTGAAGCACATGGCGTCTTCGATAGTGCCCGGCATATATCACGAAGACGACCTTGACAGTAAGATTCCCGCCCCTACCGAGGAGTCCTACGACATGGTGAAGAGGTTAGCTCGGGAAGAGGGGCTTTTGGTGGGGCAGTCTTCCGGGGCCGCGATGTGGGCCGCTCTTAAGCTCGGAAAAACCCTAAAGCAAGGCGTCATAGTAACGATATTCCCGGACGGAGGGGATAAGTATCTCTCCACGAGGATTTGGGAGTAGGGAAAGGAAAATCAAATATCAAAACTCAAAAATCAAAATTGCGGTATTCTTCATTTTTTATAAAAAGGAAAACCTTAATTTTAATTTTTGATATTTAACTTTTGATTTGTGTTTATTTATGGTTGAAATAACAAAAGACATATTCCAAAAAATACTTGACCACGCAAGAGCGAGTTATCCGCACGAGTGTTGCGGAGTTCTCTTGGGCGAGATGTCGCCTAAGCGCATCGTTGACGCAGTTAAGGCGGAAAATACCAATAAGGAGAGGGCCTCGGACCGCTATGAGATGAACCCCGACGAACTTTTTAGAATAGAAAAAGAGGCGAGGCAACGCGGGTTTGAGGTCGTCGGAATATATCACTCTCACCCCGACCATCCGTCGCGTCCCTCGGAGTTCGACCGTCAAAGAGGGTGGCCGGAGTATTCGTATATCATTGTGGCCGTAAAAGGCGGCACGGAAACAGAAGCAAAGAGTTGGACATTTATCGAAGAGGACGAGCCTTTCGGCGAGGAAGAATTGAAAGTCGTGAAATAACGACAGCGGAGATACTGATGGATTTCACCGAAGAACAAATAGAGCGTTATTCAAGGCACATAATACTTCCTGAGGTAGGCGGGAAGGGGCAGGCCAAACTCCTTAAGGGAAAGGTCTTCGTGCTGGGGGCCGGGGGGCTGGGCTCTCCCGCGCTTTTGTATCTCGCGGCGGCCGGGGTCGGAACCATAGGCATTGCCGACGGAGACAAGGTTGACATAAGCAACCTCCAGAGGCAGATAATCCACAATAATACGAGGGTGGGCGTGCGTAAGGCCGAGTCCGCCAAGATGTCCATAGAGGACTTGAACCCGGATGTCAAGGTCGTTACCTACGACACCAGGCTCACCTCCGATAATATCAGGGACGTCATAAGGGACTATGACGTTCTTCTTGACGGCTCCGACAATTTCCCGACGCGGTTTCTCATGAATGACGCGTCGTTCTTCGAAAAAAAGACCCTCGTGTCGGGGAGCATGTTCCGCTTCGAGGGGCAGATTTCGGTTTTTAAGCCTCATGCCGGGTATCCGTGTTACAGGTGCCTTTATCCGGAGCCTCCTCCAAAGGGGCTTGTTCCAAGTTGTCAGGAGGCCGGGGTTTTGGGAGCGCTTGCCGGAGTCATAGGTGTTTTGCAGGCGGTCGAGGCCATAAAGGAAATTTTGGGCATAGGCGAGGGCATGGCCGGGTATCTTATGATATTCGATTCCCTCAAGATGACGTTTCGGAAGGTGAAGGTAAGGAAGGACCCTGATTGCGCGCTCTGTGGAGATAAGGCTGTGATAAGGGAACTCGTAACTTACGAAGAGGCCTGCGAGTTGAAGCATAATGGAGAAGTTCGTTATGACGGAGAAGTTCGCTATGATGGTCGCACTCGAAAATCATAACTTACGAAGAGGCTTGCGAACTGTAGATCAGCCCTTTATGGCCGATGTCTTGATGTAACTCAACCCTTTAGGGTTGATGTCTCAAGGCTAAAGCCTTGAGTTACAAAAGAT
>JBAQMW010000321.1:0-1898 GCA_049303155.1 Thermodesulfobacteriota bacterium
ATAAAGGGTTTCGCCGTAACGCTTTCGGTCGGCATAATCATAAATCTTTTTACCGCTCTTGTCGGAACAAAACTCGCGTTCGACATCCAGAGCGAGAAGTTCGGGATTAAAAAAATCAGCATCTGACCGGAGGCATATGAACATCCTTGGCAAAACTTCCTTCGACTTCATGGGCAAACGCAAAATCGCCCTTGTCGTGTCGGCAATTTTGGCGATAATCGGCTTTGCGGCAATCATGGCCGTGCCTCTCGGCAAGGCCAACCTCGGAACGGATTTTGCCGGAGGCCTTGTGGTGAATTACAGATTTGAAAAACCCGTTCGCATAGAGGACGCGAGGAAGGCGCTTGAAAGCGGCGGGTACAAGGACGCGGACTTGCAGGAATTCTCCGAGCCGAATAAGCTCCTCGTAAGGGTAAAGAGGGGCGGGGACGTCAAGGGCGTCGAGAAGGCCATAGGGGACATATTCAAGGCCTCCATGCCTGAAAACCCTTATGCCATCGACCTCATATCCGAGGTCGGCCCCACGGTCGGGAAGAAACTACAGAAGGACGCGCTCTACGCCATAGCCATATCGATGCTCGGCATACTTATCTACGTGGCGTGGCGGTTCGAGTTCAGGTTCGGAGTAGCGGCCGTCATAGCCACGCTCCACGACGTATTGGCCGTAATGGCAATATTTTTAGTTCTGAATAAAGAACTCAACCTGTTGGTCATAACCGCGCTTTTAACAGTCGCCGGATACTCTCTTACCGATACGGTCGTGGTGTTCGACAGGATAAGGGAAAACCTCAAGAAAGGCGCAAAAGAGGAACTCATACCTCTCATCAACAGGAGCATAAACGAAGTCTTGAGTAGAACCATAGTAACCTCAGGCACGACGGCCCTTGCCACCATCGCGCTCTTCGTTGCCGGAGGCGAAGTCATACACGACTTTTCGCTGGCCCTGCTTCTGGGCATCGTAGTCGGCACGTATTCTTCGATATTCGTGGCGTCCCCGCTTCTTCTTATATGGAAGAAGGCCGGGGGTCTGATAAAGACTTAGGTTTTTTGTTCCTCTCCCCTTGGGGAGAGGGTAGGGTGAGGGGGTAAGTTGGGGGGTAACGAAAAACAATCGAAAATCAAAAATACCCGCCAATAGTTTTTGCGGCGCGGTTTCATAGAAGGCGAAGCGGATTTTTTAGATAATTTCGGAGGTACTATTCGACCGTTAGGTAAGTTTGCCACTCAGATTTTATCTGTAAACTTCTTTTCTGTGGACAATTCTGAAGACCTTTACGGTCTTTTGTGGCTCGTCAATTTCGTAAAGTATCCTGTAGTCTCCGGTTCGTATCCTCCACCTCATTCCGCCGCCTGAGAGTTTCTTCGAGTTGTGAGGCCTTGGATTTTAGCATAAGCCTGAAATTACTCTTTTAAATTTTTTGAGCAGTTCTCCCCTGAACCCGTCAAGGTCTTTTTGAGCCGGAGGCGTTAGCCTGACTTTGTAATTCAAGCCGCCTGTCCTTTTCTGCGCTTTGAGAAATACTCTCCTGCTGAAATCGTCCTGCCCTTAACCTTCTTTGCTTCTTCGATGAGGATAATGTCCATCAGGTCTTCTCTTAACGCCGGGTCGCTTACGACCTTTTCGATGAAGGCCTCTCGCTCGGCATTTTTGAGCGCTTTGAAGGCCGTAAAAAAGACCGTAGCCGTTGCTTCGTTTGTTTTCATTGTATTACCTCCGTTTACGGCATTATATCAAAGTGTTTTGAAGGTGACAATCCGAAAAGCATTTCCCCGGCGGGTTCAGGTTTGTAACCTGAACCGAATATTTCGCATATGGCAATCACGAACTTAAAGCCTGCCCTGAGCGAAGTCGAAGGGGAGCAGGTTGCAAACCTGCTCCCGCGATTTCCCTTTTAAGC
>JBAQMW010000322.1:0-6350 GCA_049303155.1 Thermodesulfobacteriota bacterium
GACTACCGCGGTCCCGAAGCGCGCCTTGACCCTGTTGATTATCAATAGTTCTTTAGCGTTGTCCATGATTACCTTGTCACCACAAGACGCGATTTATCGCTCTTTATCTTCTCTTGAAGCTGTAAAAACCCGTATATCAAGGCCTCCGGCCTCGGAGGGCAGCCCGGAACGAAGATGTCCACGGGGATAACGAGGTCCGTGCCCTGCACGACCGAATAGGTGTTATACGGCCCTCCGGCCGAGGCGCACCCGCCCATTGCTATTACCCACCTCGGCTCCGCCATCTGGTCGTAGAGCATCTTTACGGCCGGGGCTATCTTCTTTGTCATTGTGCCGGCTATTATCATCACGTCCGACTGCCTCGGAGACGGGCGGAATATGATTCCCATGCGGTCCAGGTCGTAACGGCTGCACGCGGTGGCGATCATCTCTATGGCGCAGCAGGCGAGGCCGAACGTCATCACGAACATGGAGTTAGCCTGTCCCCACTTAAAGACCGCGTCCGATACAGGGTTCGTTTTAAGAAACTCCTCTATTCCGGCGACGGTCGTGAACTGCGCCACGCCCTGATATGGATTGTCCTTTATCGTCATACGCGATTCCTGAATCCCCTCGCTTCCCGTTGCAATGGCTTCGCGCAACGGGAACCCTGCCCCTTTGAAAAAGGGGGGGACTTCTTCGTCATTTTATCCAATTAAGCGCGCCCTTGCCCCACGCGTAAACAAGTCCCACGGCAAGGATGCCTATGAACACCAACATCTCTATGAATACGAGAGTTGATATGGTTTTATCGCTGATTATGACTGCCCAGGGGAAAAGAAAGAGAGTTTCAACGTCGAATACTATGAAGAGGATGGCTATGATGAAGAAGTGAATCCTGAAGTGGCCTGTTGAGGCGTCTCCGACCGGCTCCATGCCGCACTCCCAAGGAGAGAGCTTATTGGCATAGGGGTTTCTCGGGCTGAGCACGCGGTTAATGAAAAGAACGGCGTACACGACAAAGGTAACGTAGCCCGCCATTATAAGAACCGGTAGATAAGTCGAAAGCACGCGACGCTCCTGCTATTTATTCCGTCCGGTCAAGGGTAGCAAGGAAAATAAAACAACTGAGGCCGTTTGTCAAGGATAAAGTATACTGTATACAATGCGAGCGGCGCAAAAACCTGCGCCGTTACGGCGGCGGGTTCAGGTTTATAACCTGAACCAAATATTTCGTATAGAGCAATTACGAACTTAGAGGAGCAGGTTGCAAACCTGCTCCCGCAAAAATAAGCAAAGTATCCCGATAACTCCACGTCTTGAACGCGCGTGAAAGACGCGGAGTTAGACCTATATGCCAAGTTCTTTTTCGAGGTCCTTGCTTTCCTTCTTGAACTTTAATTTACGTTTTTCCTCTGCCTCGGCTGAAGCCTTCTCTTTATCCCTCTCCTGCTTTTCGTAGGCGCTGCCGGCTTTATTCGCCTTCGCGCTGTCGCCGGCTATGCGATAAAACCTCTCGGCCTTCTCGAAGTCGCCCTTCCCCATGCTCTCGTCCCCGAGGGCGGAGGCGTTTTTCTTTGCCATATTCATCTTGTTACGGCGATTTTCCATGTTTTCTATCGAGGAATAATAATCGAGCGCGTCCTCGAGGAGTTCGTAATCAGTACTGTTTAAAAGCGCGTCCCCTCTTTTTATTGTCAGTTCGTCAACCCTTTTTCTCCCCTTGCTGTCGTCTATTATGCGGAACCATGAGTCGGCCATGCGAAGCAGTTCCCTTGATGCTTCCGTGTCGGGTTTGGGCTTTTTGCCAAATGCCTCAGCCTCTTTTTCAAGGGCCCTGTCGGCGTTACGCGAGGCTATGCCGTCGAGTTCCTTTTTGGTCTTCATATCCTCAGGGCGACAGTTTGAAACGGCGCTGTCGAAATCTCCCGGCTTATTCCAGGCAACCGTCTTCGCGTACTTAATCAGTGCGCGATCAGAGTCCATATTTGAGTTTCCGCCATCAAGATAATACCAACACGCCTTCGCATCGGCTTTTGCCTCAAGCTGCTCCGCCGCCTTTCTCTTCAGTCTCTTTGCCTCGGACGTCAAAGCCTTTTCGTGTTTCCCTCCGCAGCAGTCCCCGTATGCCCCGTCCGCGGCTTCGTAAGCGTTCACAAAATCGCCCTTGTTTTCGTATTCCTGCGACTTTTTCAGACTCTGCGAAGCGGCCTTATCATCGGCAGCGGTGCAATCTGCACAATCAGAATACGCAATACGGCTTTGCACAAACATCATGGCTAAAGCCAAACAGATAATTACCGTAAAAAACCGTTTCATGGCAGGCTCCTTGGCGCGGTTTAATGGTCTCTCTTATTAACAGGGTTATTCCGGCATTTTCTTAAAGTCGAAGCAAGCCACGCCGTCTCCGGCATGGCTTGCACGGCAACAAAAATAGCCGCCAGCCTCACGATAAATAACGCCGGCAATGGCCTTTTAACGACAACTCTTTTAGTCCTTGCCCTGAAAAATAAATTACCATAGTTTCGGAATTTTTGGAATTAGAAGCTTTTTGATGTCTTCCTGCTTTTTCCCGGCAGGTTCTTCTTTAGATTCTTCTTCAGATTCCTCTCCGGGTTCTGTTTTAGGCATGGACGGCATTACAAAGGCAGACATTTTTTGATACCCCGCCGGCATCTCGAAAAGTTTGGGGTCCTGTTTCCCTATCTTAAGATTTTTCAACTCGGTCTTCATGCTAAACTTGTCTCCATCGGTCTTGCCGACGGCGTACTGTTTTACCACTATGCCTTCCTTGGTAACCCACGAAAAACCGCCGAACTTGGAGCCGTCCGAAGCCGTAAAGACGGTCTTTCTCTTGGTCGTTTTCATTCCGTTTATGGTTTCTTCGCCCATCACTTCAGTTTCCATCTTAAAGTCCATTTTTTCATCTTTTCCGTCTTTTTTGCCGTCGGTAATTTTGGATTCCATATAAGTCTTGGATTCCGGCATGAGCATCCATACAACCTTCTTGTCAAGGCGGACGATGGTTATCATCTTGGAGCCTTCCGTGTCCATTTCTTTTCTTTGCTTCTGTCCGGAATGGTACACCTTACCGACCATTTCCCCGTCTTCGAACTCAATATGTTCTTCGGCGGAATAATCGGGCAAGTCGGCCGCAAAGGCCGGGGCAAATATCAGGGCAAAGGAAAAAACAAACGCCGCGCACATAGTCTTCATGATTCTTTCCTCCTTTTTGCGGCATGGCCGCGCTGATTTTTAAGACGTCCCGCGCTGCCAAACAAAAATCAAGCAATATATTGAAAAGGCTATTATAAAGAAATTACGAAGTCAATGGCTAAAACAAGGGGTTTCGGCATGGTCGCGGAAAAAATAGGGACAGCGGCCGTTTTATTTCTCCTTCCAAAAAAGAAAAGGGGACGGTTGTAGATGCTCACTATCTTTTTTTAATTCCGGGGACAGTCCCCGATCTAATACAACTCCACCCTTCTGTCCGCGAAAATATCGTTAAGAGGCGTTATCTTTTTATCCCTCGCCTCTTTTGGATTTATCTCGATGATTTTAAATTCCGGCCTCATCCTCCCGGCATGGCAGAGGACTTCTCCCTTTGGCGACACCACTTGGCTTTGGCCTATGAAGGTAAGCCGAACTCCTTTTATCCTCGCCTCTCGTCCGACCCTGTTCGCGGTTATAGAAAAAACCCTGTTTTCGAGGCATCTCGTTATCATGGCCTTTGGACAATGAGGCAAAACGAGATTCGAGGGATGGGCTATGATATCCGCTCCGAGGAGCGCGAGCCTTCTCGCGGCCTCGGGGAAAAGCCAGTCAAAGCATATCATCATGCCGACCTTGGCGGTTCCGATGTCGTAAACCTTAAAAGGCATATTGCCGGGAGTAAAAATCTTTTTCTCGTTCCAAAAAAGATGCGCCTTCCTGTATGTTCCGATAAAGCCCTTTGGCCCCACGAGAACAGCCGAGTTATAGAGGTTTTTCCCGTCAATCTCGGCCATGCCGAAGACAATGTGCGTCCAGGTTTTCTTCGCGACCTCGATGAGCCTTCTCGTCGTATAACCGTCAGGCGCTTTTTCGGCAAGTTCCCTTGCCTCGGCCTTTGTCTTGAATTGATAACCCGTCGAGAAAAACTCAGGCAAAACCACGAGGCCGATTCCCTCGGAACTTCTCAAAGCAATTTTTCTAACGACAGAATCTACGTTTTTTTCGACCTCTCCGAACTCCGGAGAGGTCTGCATGAATGCGGCCTTCATTTAACGCTCCTTTTGGAATACACACGACTTGTTCGAGATTGCTTCGTCCGCAGAGTCTTTTATCTTTCGTAGCTCAGGGCTTTAGCCCTGATATGTATCAGCCCCCCGCTTAATATTGTCCGCCTCGCCTATGGCGGGCGAGACCTCGCTTGTAGCGGGCGGGGGCAGGCTCTGAAGGACTGAGATACAGAGTCTTTAATCTTTCGTAAAATAACGAGAAGTGAACCCGTCAGTCAGGGCGCGCCGCAACCCCCGAAACAAGTTCGGGCAACCTCCGCCAAAAAGAAAAGGGAGGCAGTTGCCCACCCCCCTTTTCAAACCCGTTTGATGCTCGAAGTTACTTACAGCCGCGCGACATCTTCTTCTTAGCCGGTTTCTTGGCGGCCTTCTTCTTCGCCGGAGCCTTTTTCTTCGTCGCCATTCTAATTACCTCCTTGGTTTTTCGTTACGAACGAGAAGTATCTATGGATAAATTTACCAGTAAAACTTATTTCTGTCAACCCTTATTGTCCTCGCACGGCACGATGAACGTAGGGCAGGGCGGGGCACCCACTCCATAGAGTGGGTCGTCCCTGCTAAAAAGAAAAGAAGCAGACCTAAAGGTCTGCCCTACATAAAGACGCAACCCTAAAGAGCCTGTCCCCCGATGTCGGGGTACCCATGCAAAGCATGGGTCGTGGGGAGGTCACCCCTGCTTCTTCGGGCCGAATATATGATAGAAACTGAAACAGATAAGCCCGATGACAAAGCCCCACGATAAAACGAGAAATATCCACGCCTTAAAACTCACGATTCTTTATTCCTCCTTCTCTTCCAAGCGACCTCGACGAGAACGACGTGCAACGCGAGAAGCGCGATCAAATAAACCCTCGCGGCCCACGCGCCCGCATCTTTGCTTGCGAATTTGCCGGGCAGTTCCTGCCATCCCCAGCCGATTAAAATCATGAGTATAAAGAGCGGTGTTACGTATTTTATAACGTAATAAAAAATCCTCGGTATTCTTACTTTCGCGCCCCTATTGATCTCTTCCCACGCCTTTTCTCCGCCGAATACCCAAAAGAAGAGCACGACCTCGAAAAGCGCTAAGAACACAAGGCCGAATGTCCCGGCCCAAAAGTCGAGTTCGTCGAGGCTTCCTTTTACGAAGGCCGGAAGCGAAACCGAAACCACAAAAAATATTCCGAGCGTGATGACGGCCTTGTGGCGCGAAAATCCCAATTCGTCTTCAAGGAACGCCACGGCCGGCTGCGCAAGCGCGACTACGGAGGTAAGCCCCGCCAAGAACAAAAGGAAGAACCAGAGGCACCCGAAGTAGGCTCCCGCGGGCATGTGCGTGAATATGGCCGGCATGCTGATGAAGCCGAGCTTGAACGCCCCTCCGGCGGCGACCTTGGCTCCGGCGAAACCGAAGAATATGACGGCCGCGCCGATTGCGATGGTCGAGCCGTAGACGACCTCCGCGAATTCGTTAAGCCCGGCGGTGGCGATTCCGTCCATTACTATGTCTTCGTCTTTTTTGACGTAACTCGCGTAGGTGATTATCGCGCCCATGCCCAAAGACAGGGTAAAGAATATCTGCCCCGCGGCCGCGAGCCAGACCTTGCCGCTCAGGAGGCCGCTGAAGTCCGGCTCCCACAAAAACGAAAAAGCCTTGCTTGCCGTCATCGTAGGATCGGTCGGGGAATCGAGCGTTATAACCCTTACAAATAGTATCGCGCCGATTACGAATATCGCCGGAAGCGCGATGTTGCAAAATTTTTCTATTCCGCCCGATATGCCCTTCCATAATATATACATGCTCAAGAGAAGCGTTATCGCGAAGAACGCATACGCAACCTTAGGCGGGTTTAGATAAAGCGCGCCGCCGGAGTCTCCGATAAACGCGCCCAGATAATTCGCGTACGGCGTAAGATACTCTTGCGGCGAGGCGGCGGCGCTCAAGGCGTCGGCTGTCGGGAATTGATGGAGTAAAGACGCCGTGCTGTACGCGAGCGTCCATGAACATATATACGTATAATAAACCAACACCACGAGCGGCAGGAATATGCCGAGTATGCCCATGTACTTGGCTACGGGGTGCTTCCATATCGCGTCGAATACGCCTGGGGC
>JBAQMW010000323.1:0-6983 GCA_049303155.1 Thermodesulfobacteriota bacterium
ATTTCCGTTGTTGTAGGCCGCGATGGCGTTCTCGATCTTTGAGGTAAGACTGTTGACTAATTGCGGAGATATTACGCCGGACAGCGTGCCTATAAAGCCGGGAAGAGAAGTAAGAGAGGGAGGCTGACACTTTGTCCATTCCGAAACATTTAACTGGCCATGGTAATTATATCCTACCGCCACCACTGTGCCATCCTCCTTGAGGCCTACGGTGTGTGCATGTCCGGCGGCAATGGCCGTAATATTGGTCCAATCTGAAACATTTAACTCACCAAAGTCATTCCGCCCGACATCCACCACTGTCCCATCTTCCTTGAGGCCTACGGTGTGGGCTGCTCTTCCTACGGCAATGGCCTTAATATTAGTCCAATCTGAGACATTTAACTGACCAGCCGAATTATCCCCAACCGCCACCACTGTCCCGTCTTCCTTAAGGCCTACGGTATGATAGTACCCTGCGGCAATTTCCTTGATATTGGTCCAGTCCGAGACATTTAACTGGCCAAACCAACTAGGCCCTATTGCCAGCACTGTCCCGTCTTCCCTAATGCCGACGGTACGCAAATCTCCTGTGCCAATAGCCTTGATATTAGTCCAGTCTGAAACATTTAACTGCCCCCACTGATTACTCCCTACCGCCACCACTGTGTCATCCTCCTTGAGACCTACGGTGTGCCACACTCCTGCGGCAATGGCCTTGATATTAGTCCAATCTGAGACATTTAACTGACCAGCCGAATTATCCCCAACCGCCACCACTGTCCCGTCTTCCTTAAGGCCTACGGTATGATACCCTCCGGCGGCAATGGTGGTTATATTATTATCAATCTCAGCGCAGGTTTCAGCCTTGGCATGGAGCGGGCTGAATATCAGTGAATAACCGAACACAACCACAACATAGAGTAGGCTTCTTGCCTGTCTTTTCTTAATTCCGTGTAAAAAGAAATTTTCAAACATAAATCCCTCCTCCCGTTTGAAACAAACGGTATATTTTTCAATATGTATAGCACTGCCCCCCATATTGTCAAGAAGGACATTACAAAGATTAACAATTGAAATAAACTTTAAGATTTAGCATGGGAAGGTTATGCAATAGGCGAGACTCCTTTGGAACATACCGCGACATTTAATATATAACATATAACTCTCGCCCCTTCGACAAGCTCATGGCGAACGGTATCAATTATCGATTTTTTAAATCATTTGCCGGCAACCGATAACCGGCAACTGATAACCGAAATCCTGCCTACGGCTTCCCGCGCAACCTGTCGAGGGCGTAGCGCGCCTCAATAAAATCCGGCCTTATCCTTAACGCCTCTTCGTATTTTTTTAGCGCTTCTTCCTTTAGTCCACTTTTCTCATACGCAAGGCCGAGATTATAATACGCAAGCGAATACCCGGGGTTCAATCTTATTGTCTTCAAATATTCCTCAATCGCTTCATCCACGCGGCCAAGTTTTGCGTAAGCGTTTCCAAGATTGTTATACGCATCGTCATAATCACCTTTTAACCTTATTGCCTTTTGATATTTCTCGATAGCCTCATCCATGCGGCCGAGTTTTCCATAAGCGATTCCAAGATTGTTATACACAAACGCATTATCAGGATCAAATCTTAGCGCCTTTTGATATTCCTCAATCGCCTCATCAATGCGGTCAAGTTTTTCATAAGCGATTCCAAGATTGTTATACGTATCGGCATAATCATCTTTTAACCTTATTGCCTGTTGATATTTTTCGATCGCATCTCCCGTACGGCCAAGTTTTTCATAAACGATTCCAAGATTGTAATACGCATCGGCATAGGCGGGTTCTATCTTTATCGCCTTTTGATATTCTTCAATCGCATCTCCCATGCGGCCGAGTTTATAATAAGCGTTTCCAAGATTGTTATACGCATCGGCATAATCACCTTTTAACCTTATTGCCTTTTGATATTTCTCGATAGCCTCACCCATGCGGTCAGCCATATTATACATGAATCCAAGATTATTATGTCCCCTCGCCTCATCCGGGTTCTTTTTTACGACGTCTTTCCAGAGCGTTAGCCCATCCTTCCAGACAAAATTTCTCTTAAAAGCGGCAATGCACAGGGAAAGGGCTATTGCAAGCAGTAAAATAACCGTTAGATTCCAAATCCCGGCCTTCCCTCCTTTTCCCCCGCTTTTCATGCTAAAGAAACCTCTCTACCGCCAAAAGCCCTTTTTGCAACGCCGCCTCGCCGTGGGGCTCTATTGTATAGACCGGGTTTTTGGAGCGCTTTTTCAAGAGGGCGAAAAAGAGATTAAAATCTATAGCGCCCTCTCCGACGACGAGATGTTCGTCTGTTTTTCCGTGATTATCGTGAAGATGCACCTCTGCTATCCGCGCCCCTATCGTCTCGAACCAGTTATTCATAGGTACGCCTGAAAATATGTTGAGATGTCCGGCGTCGAGGCATACTCCGAAGTGCTTCGAGGGAAAGGCGTCCATGAGTTTACTCATGGCAAATGGATTTTCCTCGAATACGTTCTCAAGCGCAATAACCACGCCCATGCCCTCGGCGCGGCTTATGAGAGGCTTCCACGTCTTGATGCTCTGCGAAAACCAAAGCTCCACGTCGTGGTCGAACCTCCTGTCGTCATAGCCGGCATGAAGCACAACTACCGCCGGTTTTAGATACGCGGCCGCTTGCAAAGTCTGCCGGAACCTCTCGACCGTCGCGCACCTTATGGATTCGTCAGCGGCTCCGGGAGATAAATCCATAAAAGGCCCGTGCATGGTGATGCGTTGCCCCCTTCCCGCGAAACCGTCCCTTATCGCAATAAGTTCCTTGGAAGATGCGCCCTCGAGCGCTCTTCCGTCGAAAAATATCTCGGGATTTATCGAGGCGTTCAATATTTCGCCCTGCCTATCGAGCATCGTAGAATACGGCACATGCACGTTTACCTTTGATTTCATGGTTGAAAACCCCCTTTCTCTCTATAACTATTTAATAATAAATCGTTTTTTTATGCAACCAAAATCAGGAGCACATTAAAAAATCTTGACTTTTTAGTTGGTATACAGTATACATAGATATATGGACAGGCCGCTCGAAAAGCCCATTACCCTTCGCGAAAGGATTGTGGAATTCGTCAAAGACTCCATAACAAACGGCAGACTCAAGCCCGGCGAAAGAGTGCCTGAGCACGAGATAGCCGAAAGCCTCGGCATAAGCAGAACGCCCATAAGAGAGGCGTTCCGGCAGCTCGAAACCGAGGGCTTCATAGCCGTAATACCGAGAAAAGGCGCGGTCGTAAGCCCCATAACGGCAAAAGACGTGCGCGAGTTCTACGCCATCAAGAGCCTCCTCGAGGGTTATGCCGCAAGGCAGGCGTGCGCGAAGTTCACGGATAAGGACATAAAGAAGCTCCGGACGCTCAACTCGCAGATGAAAGACTGCGTCGAGGAGAACGACCTCAAAGGGTTTTTCAGGCTCGACACCCGGTTCCACGAGACATTCTTAATGGCCTGCAATAACGACAGGCTCTGCGCTCTCGCGCACAACATAGTGCAACAATTCGAACGCCTTCGCATAGCGGCGCTCTCGATGCCGGGCAGGCTCCGCACGTCGGTGAGGCAGCACGACGATATCATAGAGGCGTTCGCGCTTAAAGACGCGCCGAGGGTCGAGACCCTGGTCAGGGAAAACGCCGAACTATCAGCCGAGATACTGGTAAAGGAACTCTCCGCGGAAAGCAGGGAAAATGGCTCTAATCAATACGCCTGAGGCGGCCGCGAGGCTCGCCAGAACCATAATCTCCGATATCGTCATCTACAACAAAGAGAAGGTGACGGAAGGCATAAAACAAGATAACGTCTTCGACCTCCTCGCAAAGGAAATATCCGAAGGCGAAAAACTCTACCTCGAGCGCGTAGACCCCTCTCTCGTCAAGACTACGAACTTCTATAACATAGCCCTCGTGGACATCCTCATAAAAAGAAGCGGCAACATCGAATCCGACATCTGGTAAAGACAAGCGCATTGAATAAAACCGTAGGACAGGTGACCCTTCCCTTCGGGTGGGTACCCCGCCTGTCAGAGCAACCCATGGAAGAAACCCGGACTTTTACCGTAACCGCGAGTGAGGCGGCAAAAAGGCTGGACGTATTCCTGAGCGAGAAGACGCGCGACCTGAGCCGAAGCTCGCTGAAAACCCTCATACAAAAGCACAAAGCCTTGGTAAACGGCTTCCCTGCAAAACCCTCTCTCCATATAAAAGAAGGCGACTCTATAATCCTGACCGTGCCGGAACCGGCCTCCCCGGAAACTCCGGCCGAACAAATACCTTTCGAAATACTCTACGAAGACGACCACGTGATGGTCATTAATAAGCCGAGGGGACTTACCGTTCATCCCGGGGCAGGAAGAAAAAGCCAAACCCTCGTGAACGCCCTTCTCTTTCACACGAAACGCCTCTCTACGGTCGGAGGGCCGCAGAGGCCGGGGATAGTGCACAGGCTCGATAAAGACACCTCAGGGGTGATGCTCGTCGCCAAGGACAACAGAAGCCACTTAGACCTCTCGAACCAGTTCAAGGAACATTCCACGAAAAGGATTTACCACGCCCTAAGCTGGGGAAACGTATTGCCGGAAAGCGGCAAGATAGAACTCAGCCTCGGAAGGGACGTAAAAGACAGGAAAAAAATCTCCGGAAAGACAAGAAAAAAACGCCATGCGACGACCAACTTCAAGGTCATAAAACGCTACCCGGGCTTTACGCTCCTTGAGGTGCGTCCCGAAACAGGAAGAACCCACCAGATAAGGGTGCATCTCGCGTCCATAAAGCACCCCATCGTCGGAGACCCTGTTTACGGAAAACAAACTATCCCCTTGAATATGCCTCAACGGGTAGTAAAATGCCTTAAAGACTTGCAAGGGCAGATGCTTCACGCAAAGAGCCTTGAATTCAAACACCCGATAACCGGAAAGAGAATGGAATGGGTATCGCCTTATCCAAAGGACATGAAAGAGATATTAAAGATTATTGACAAGGGGTAAAACTCCAATGTTAAAAACCAAAGGCGCCTTAACATACGACTTCTCTCCCCTCATCTCCGCTTCGAGCTTCGTCTTGGCCGCGTTCTTAGGAAGAAAGGGCGGAATAAGCCAAAGCCCTTATGACTCCCTAAACCTCTGCACCCGCGTGGGCGACAAAGAAGAAAACGTAGAGGAAAATAAAAGGACGGTCGGAGCGGCCTTCAACATAAGTCCGGGAAATATGGTCTGCGTAAAACAGGTGCACGGCGATTCGATTCATCTAATTGACAGCGAAGATAAAAAAGGTTACGAAAAAGTGGAAGCGGACGCCATAATAACAAACCTTAAAAACGTCGTGATAGGCATCCTAACGGCCGACTGCGTGCCTGTCCTTATATACGACCCGGTTAAACGCGCCTCAGGCGCAGCGCACGCAGGATGGAAGAGCGCGGCGCTTGGCATAGCGTCTAAGACAGTAAAGGCCATGACTGATGAGTTCGGCTCGAAACCCTCGGATATGTTAGCGGCCATAGGGCCGGGCATAGGGGTTTGCTGCTATGACGTAAACATTGACGTTGAAAACGAGTTCAGAAAAAAATATAAAGACGCATCGCTTTATATAACGGTTCCTCCCTTTTCCAAAGGGAGGTCAGGAGGGATTAATGACGGACACCTTGATTTAAAAGGCATGAATCTCCTCGACCTTAAACAAGCCGGGCTAAAAGAAAAAAATATCTCTCTATCAGGCATTTGCACGTCATGCAAGAACGACGTGTTCTTTTCCTATAGAAAAGATGCATTGATTACAGGCAGGCAAATGAGTTTCATTGCCATAAAGGGATAAAAATGCTCATAGGACTTACAGGAGGCGTCGCAACCGGAAAAGACCTCGTCTCGTGCGAGCTTAAAAGGCTCGGAGCGATAATCATTGACGCGGACGCCGTGGCCAGGGATGTGTTGCGCCGCGATAAACCCGCATACAAGGCAGTCGTCAAGGCCTTCGGAAAAGACATAGCGCTCCCGGACGGCTCGCTTGACAGAAAAACTCTCGGAGAGATTGTCTTTTCCGACAAGAAGAAACTCGAAAAACTAAACTCCCTCACCCACCCTGCCATACGCAAAGAGATGGAGAGGCGGATAAGGCTCGCGCGAAGAAAAAGCCCGGATGCAATTATAATCGCCGTCGTGCCGCTTCTCATTGAAAACAAGTTGCATGAAAAATGGGTTGACAAGACTATCGTCGTTTACACGAACAAAAAAAACCAAGTCATTAGACTAATGAAGAAAGCAGGCCTCACAAAAAAAGAGGCCCTGCAACGTATAAATTCCCAGATGCCGACTAAAGAAAAACGCTCTCTCGCCGACTTTGTCATAAACAATAACAAAGACAAGAAAACAACCCTCGCGCAAACGAGGAAACTCTACGTAGAGATTAACCGCAGCTCAGCCCTTCAGGGCTGTGATACATGTCAGGGCTAAAGCCCTGAGCTACAAAAGATAGATTAAAGGGTTATCGTAAAAAATAAAATAACACATTCCCTATTGACAGGTTTTGAAAACCGTGCTACAGTATATAAATCCTGCAACAAACCTTAATCATACATAAGGTACTTTTAATGTCTCGGCTTACCGCCGCGTCAATCCGAAAGGTCTGACCCAATAAGACTCGCAATAAAAAATGGCTATCTACACTCTTACAAACCCTCTCACCTGCGGTCGTATCGCATCCCGCAAATCGGTTAATTGAGTCCACCCACACATGAATCTAAAAGACCTTAAAGAAAAAAAGATCAACGAGCTTACCGGCGTCGCCAAGAAATACAATATCGAAGGCGCGGCCTCGCTCAGGAGGCAGGAACTGATATTCGCAATCCTGCAGGCGCAGAGCGAACAAAACGGCCTCATCTACGGAGAAGGCGTTCTGGAGACCCTTCCCGACGGTTTCGGATTCCTTCGCGCCCCGGACTATAACTACCTGCCCG
>JBAQMW010000324.1:0-1754 GCA_049303155.1 Thermodesulfobacteriota bacterium
AGGCACGACGGCGTCGTGAAGTTCGGAAAACTCAATACTGCCGTCAATTCGAGGGGCGAGACCATAGTGATGAACCGTAACGGCGAGATATGCGTGCTTGACGAGAACGGCAGGGAACGCGAGAAGAATTCAATCATATACGGCGCCAAGCTTAAGTTACGGGACGGCGACAAGGTGCGCGTCGGTACTGTTATCGCCGAGTGGGATCCTTACACCATTCCGATAATAACCGAGATGAGCGGCATAGTGAAGTTCGGCGACATCGAAGAAGGCAAGACCATGAAAGAGCAGGTTGACGAAGTAACCGGCCTTTCGAGCAAGGTCGTCGTCGCCTACAAGGACTCCGAGATGCGTCCGAGGGTTTCGATAAAGGACGAGTCCGGAAGGACGCATAAGATATCCGGCACGCATCTTCCCGCGAGATACATATTGCCGGTCGGCGCCATAATCACCGTACATGAAGGCGTCGCCTTGAAGGCCGGAGACATGATAGCGAAGATCCCGCGCGAGACCACGAAGACCAAGGACATAACCGGAGGTCTCCCGCGCGTCGCCGAACTCTTCGAGGCCAGAAAGCCCAAAGAGTGCGCCGTAATAAGCGAGATAGACGGAGTGGTGTCTTTCGGCAAGGATACCAAGGGCAAGAGAAAGGTCGTCATTACTCCGGAGGCCGGAGAGCCGAAGGAATACCTCATACCAAAGGGCAAGCACGTTAGCGTCCGGGAAGGCGACGTTGTCAGGGCGGGAGAGCCTTTGATGGACGGCTCCGCGAACCCGCACGACATATTGAGGATACTCGGAGTAAAGGAACTCGCGAAGTATCTCGTTGACGAGGTGCAGGAAGTTTACAGGCTTCAGGGCGTCAAGATAAACGACAAGCACATAGAAGTCATCGTGAGGCAGCTCCTTAAGAAGGTCAAGATTACCGACGCCGGAGATTCCGCATTTCTTTCGGGCGAGCAGGTGGAAAGATACGCGTTTGAAGAGGAGAACGAAAGGCTCCTCGCGAAGGGCAAGACTCCGGCCTCGGCCGAGCCTCTTTTGCAGGGCGTGACCAAGGCCTCCCTTTCGACCGAGAGTTTCATATCCGCGGCGAGCTTTCAGGAAACCACGAAGGTGCTTACAGGCGCCGCCGTCGAGGGCAAGATTGATTACCTGAGGGGACTCAAGGAGAACGTCATAATGGGTAAGCTTATACCGGCCGGAAGCGGTTTCGAGAAATATTCCGGAATTCGTGCCGGCGTTGATACGAGCGGTCTTTCCGAGGAAGAGGAAGAAGAAATCGAAGAAATCGGCGAAGAAACTCAATTAAGTTCTTGACAGGTTGCGGGGAAGTTGTTAAAGTAATTAAATTTGGTCGGGAGAGATAAATAAACTATGCCTACGGTTAATCAGTTAGTAAGGAAGGGACGGCGGAAGCCGTCGTACAAAACGGCGTCGCCGGCGCTCGCATCGTGCCCGCAAAAAAGAGGCGTTTGCGTAAGGGTTTACACCACCACCCCGAAGAAGCCCAATTCCGCGCTCCGCAAGGTCGCGAGGATAAGGCTCACGAACGGCATCGAAGCCACGGCGTACATACCGGGCATCGGACACAATCTTCAGGAACACTCGGTCGTCCTCATAAGGGGAGGAAAGGTAAAAGATCTTCCCGGAGTAAGGTATCATATAGTAAGGGGCACCCTCGATACGACCGGGGTGGAAAACCGTAAGCAGGCCCGCAGTAAATACGGAGCAAAGAAACCAAAGTAGAAAGC
>JBAQMW010000325.1:0-7296 GCA_049303155.1 Thermodesulfobacteriota bacterium
GATATGCGGCGAGCGCGGCCAAGGCCGCCATGACTACGATTATGTTCAGCGCGAACACGTACGAAAGAGTGAAAAGAAAAGGCGGCAACAAGTGGTTTATGTTTAACGGGGTTACGCCTTCCGGCCAGAAGAAAATACGCCATGCCGTTACCGCGCTCGCAGCCGTTCCAACCGGTTTTTTTATCGTGAATTCTTCAATTTCCACCGTGTCGCCGAACCCGAAGAACGCGACGGATACCTTGGATATTTCACCGCTCCACAGTTTTACCCCGGGATGATAATTCGCTCTTAGGTCAAGCGAGTAGGTATGGAATTCCCCGTTGCCCGTGAAAGATATTTGCTCGCGAGGATAAAAACGCGTCCTTCCGTCGGCCTTCCATACGACCCTTATCAAGCCCATGGGGTTTGAGGTTTTCACGCGCATCTCCATGACGTAGTAATCCGCCGCGTTAAGGCCGGGAGTGGGTATGGTTATTTCCGGATTCCAGAGGCCTTTTATGGTAAGGCGGTTGTTTTTAAATTCGGCAAAGGAGAAGTTTTTTATCTGCCATGTGCTTACGGATTCGCCGCGCAGAACCGCGAGCGCCGTTCCGTCCGAAAGAAACGCGTGAAAGAAGAAGGCGATAAGGAAGGCGTATGCCGGTTTACGCATTTGGTTTTCGAGGTGGCGGTCCGTTTATTATTATGCCTGCGTACCCTACGACATGGTCGAAGTCTTTGCTTACCTCTCCGGAGGTCGCGTGGACGAGGAGTTTCGCGTTAGACGCGCCGAGTATTTTGGATGCGACGAGCGCCACGGCGGCCGGCACGGCTCCGCACATGGTTATATTGCGTGATGCCGTTACCTTAAGAAGGCCTTCGGGGTCTAAAGAGAGAATCTTATCTATGGCGAGCTTGTCTTTTTCGCTTGTAATCTCTTCGCTTTCGTAGTGGTTCATGTCGCTTGAGACTACGATTAAGACCTCTCTCTTGTAAGCCTTTATCGCATTTGCTATGGCGCGCCCCATCTCGACGCATTCCTTGGTCCGCGCGTGCATGAGGGTTATGGGCGCTATGCGGCAGGAGGGATTCTTGACGTAAAGAAAAGGGAGCTGCACCTCAAGCGAATGTTCGCTCATATGGGCGGCGGCGTCAGGGGAGAAAAGAGGGGAGTGGTCGAGCACGAGGTGCGTGAGTTCTTCGTCAACTTCGGTTTTTCCGAACGGCATGCTCCATCTGCCGCAGTCCATGACGGCCGCCTTTTCTCCGAGGCCCGTGTGGTTCGGCCCTATGAGGAGAACCGTATCCGGCACTTCGATTGAGGAGTAAACGCATCCCGCGACAAGACCGGAATACATATAGCCGGCGTGAGGCGCTATGACGGCGACGGCCTTTTCCTCAGCCGGTTTTTTGGCGGGCTTTGCCGTGCATGCGAAACAGCCGGTGCGGATGTATTCCTCCACCGCTGTTTTTAATGCCGACGGGTCGGCCGGATAAAATTGATTTGCTACGCATGGTTTTCTTATCATAATAGGGTGTATAGATATTAGCAAAAGGGGCATGAATTGTCCAGAAGGGGCGGCTGGGCTCCCGCGACCCATGCTTTTCGCATGGGTACCCCGGCGAAGCATTGCAACGGGAAGTCTGACGGAGGATTGAAAGTTCCGGAATAGAAGTCAAGGCCGAAATTTATTTTTACATCAGTCCTTCCCGGGTGGTATATTTAAACAATGGGCAAAGATGACGGAAACGGAGCAAGGCTCTTTTTGCGGGTAAGGTTTTTTTTATTCTTCATGCTCGCGTTTACCGCCGGTATCGTCTCTTTTATGAAAAACAATGTTTGGCAGGACGAGGCGGCGCTCTGGAAAGACGCCGTTAAAAGGAGTCCGGGTAATGCGCGGGCGCATAATAACCTCGGACTCACATACTACGGGCGCGGCTTTTCGCAAGACGCAATCGAAGAATATAAAAAGGCGCTGGCCATCGAGCCGGGCTACGCGTTCGCTCGCAACAATCTCGGAAGCGCTTATTACAAATCCGGCGGATGGGTCGCGGCAATCGAGGAATATCAAAAGGCGCTGGCAATCGAGCCGGGCTACGCGTTCGCTCATTATAATCTCGGGGTCGTTTACGGCAATCTTGGCCGCGCGGAAGACGCAATCGCGGAATATCGAAAGGCGCTGACGCTTAAGCCGGATTATGCCCCTGCGCATTTAAACCTCGGAGTCGTTTACTACAACCTTGGGCGCGTAGAAGACGCTATCGCGGAATACCGAAAGGCGATAAGCCTCTATCCGGCTAACGCCTCTGCGCACAATAACCTCGGAAACGCCTACGGTAAGGCCGGGTTTATTGACGATGCCATCGAAGAATATCTGAAGGCCTTAAAGCTCAAACCCGATGACGCCGTGGTTCATTATAACCTCGGCCTTGCGTACATGAAAAAAGGCATGGAGGCCGAGGCTTTAAAGGAACTCAATGAAGCGTTGCGTATAAATCCCGGCTACGAAAAGGCGCGCCGCTCTCTCGATATGCTCAGGGGAGAACGCGAGTAAATTTTAAGGGGCGCGCCTTGGCCCTTGTTTCTGTTATGCCGGCGATTTGACTTCATCGGAAAGGGACGCTTATAAATGCCGCGTGTGATTAAAAAAGACCTCATTATATTCGACCTTGACGGAACCCTCGTGGATTCGAGCGGCGACATAGCACATGCCGCGAATAAGACATTAAGGGAGATGGGGTTCCCGAGCATGACTGTTTCGGAAATAAAGGCGAACGTCGGGTGGGGAGTGAGGAGCCTTCTCGAAAAGGTCATGCCGAACGAGCCCGTGGAGAGGATAGACGAGGCGAGGCGCATCTTTCTTAATTACTATTCCGAAAACCTCGTTGACGAGACCCGCTTTTATCCCGGTGTGGAGGATACGGTGCGGCATTTCCACGCTTCGGGGAAAAGGCTTGCCATCGCGACCAATAAGCAACTCGCGTTGACCGAGAGGATACTCGACGAGTTGGAGTTTAAGAGTTATTTTTCCATGCTCGTGGGGGGCGATTCCGTGCTTAATAAAAAGCCCCATCCCGAGCCTCTTCTTTTTATAATGAAAAGCCTCGGAGCCGAAAGCGAGGAGACCGTCTTTGTCGGCGACAGCGCCATAGACTGCGAGAGCGGGGCATCCGCCGGGGTTTTTACCATAGGCGCGGCCTACGGATTCAGGGGCAAGGAGGAACTTGAAAAGGCCGGATGTGGCATGATAATAGAAAGTTTCCCGGAGCTTGAAGGCATAATAATATGACAAAGTTGCGTTGATTTCAAATTGTTCTATACTTATGTATCAACCCCCCTGATGTTACATCGGGGGGCAGGCTCTAAAGGGCTGAGCTACTTACAATATGTTCACGAGAAGGACTGCCATAAAGCTTGCCGCGATGTCATCTGTTTTTCTTTCCCTCGGAGCGGGGTCGTCCCTCGCGTCCGCCCTTTTTACCCCCAAAAGAAAAGAAAACCCGCGCAGCCCCGATAACCGTTTTATAGAGGAAGGCCGCGCCCTAATAGGGGTTAGCAGCGGAAAATCAGCGTATGACATGGTAAGGGAAGCCGTGTCTCTTATAGGCGGGTTTGATAAGCTCGCTCTTAAGGGGAAGATTGTCCTTGTAAAGCCGAACGTGGTGTCCGGCGAAAAAAATCCCGCCACAACCAACCCCGGCGTCGTAAGCGCGGTTGTGAAACTCCTCTACGAAAACGGCGCAAGCAAGGTTTATGTCGGAGACATGTCCGCTCTCTTTACCCTTTCGACCATGAGGAACATGAAGAAAAGCGGCATATACAAGGCTGCGAAGGATTCAGGCGCGGAAGTGGTGGTATTCGAGGATTACGACTGGGTGGAGGTGTTGCTTCAGGGCGCGAAGTACGTAAAAAGCGCCTACGTTACAGAGTGGCTATACAAAGCGGATATAGTGATAAACCTGCCCGTCATAAAGACGCACCGCTCCGCGAGTTATACGATTACGCTCAAGAATTTCATAGGCTGCACCCATCTGAAGCAAAGGCCGTATATCGTTGACGAATCCCATTGGGAGGAACTCGTGGCGGAATTCAACCTTGCCTACGCCCCGGACATTAACATCGTCGACGGCACCGTCTCGATGGTGGAAGGCGGCCCGTGGAGCGGCACGCCGAAAGATACGAATCTCATAATAGCAAGCGGCGACAGGGTCGGCGCGGACATAACCGGATTAGGAGTCATAAAGTCTTTCGGCCTCTGGCCAATGGTTTCGGAAAAAGACGTATGGGAGCAGAAGCAGATAAAGAGGGCTGTAGAGACAGGGGTCGGAAGAGACAGGGAAGGCCTTAAACTCGTCATCGGACAAGGCGATAAGGAGTTTACAGACCTTATGCAAAAGGTAAGGGGACTTACGGGTCTTTAGCAGTTATCGGTTATCGGGTATCAGTTGTCGGTTTTTTATTTCTTTCCGATAACCGTACACCCACAGGGGTAACCGTCCACCGATAACGTATCTGCTTGTTTTTGTATTTATTTGTCATGCTGAACTCGTTTCAGCATCTCATTTTGAATTAAGAAGTTGCCGAGGACGAGACCCTGAATCAAGTTCAGGGTGACAAAACAGCAGTTAAAACGAGTCCCTGCTTTCAGTACGGCAACGGATAATGCGCCCCGGTCTCGTCTTTGCCCTGCTTGATATTCACAGGGACATCCTTGATAATGGTTTCTTCTTTGTCCTCGCCCTTAGTCATATCGGTCAGGGTGTCGTTACAAGGAAGAATTGATATGGCCGGGCGGGGTATGCCGGTATTTTTTCTTTTCATGCCATATCCCCCGCTAAAAATTTAGTAACGCGCAGAATAAGTAAAGCACGCGTTAGAGCTTTGTCAAGCCCTTAACGGGGAAAATCAGGCGTGTTATTTGCCGGTGGTGGAAAAAATCAATTTATGATATATAATCATAATCGTATGCCGTTAAAATAAGGCAACGGCGGGGTACCCGCCGGGGAACCCCGACCCGCTCTTATGAGCGGGTACCCCGAAGAATGGGTCGGGGCGGGGCGCAAAAAAAAATCACACGGAGGTCAGGTATGGCGGCGAAAAAAGGCAGTAAGGAACTCATAGACGTTTTGAATCTCGACAGGGCGTTCGAACTCGGCGCGATAATCCAGTACATGGGGCATCACTACGAGGCCGAAGGCTCGGAAAGTCCGGCCATCATAGAGATATTCAAGAAGACGGCGGTGGACGAGATGAAGCACGCGGAGAAACTCGGCGAGAGGATAGTCTATCTCGGCGGCGTTCCCATACAAAAACCGACTCCGGTAAAAAGGGGCGGGAAGATTCTCGACATGGTGAGGGAAGACCTCGCCGCGGAAGACGGGGCCATAGAGCGTTATAAAAAGCACATAGCCCTTGCGGCCAAACTCGGCGATCCTACGACAAGGCTCATGCTCGAAGAAATCCTCTCCGAAGAGGAAGGGCACGCCGATACGTGGGAGACCGTGCTCTCGAAGCGGTAAGGATTTTTGTTTTCCGTAGCTCAGGGCTATGGTGAATTTTTTCACCTTTTCCCCCTCCCCACTCGTTGGGGAGGGTTAGGGTGGGGCAGCCCTGATATGGTATATATTTTCTTTTATATCAGCCCTAAAGGGCTGAGCTACAAAAAAACTCCTGGCCGCCTGTCTTTCGTAGTTTTTTGATTTTTGTCAATGGAGGATATTCAGAGATGTCTACCCTTAATCTAATGAAGAAGTGGGTTTGCGTCGAATGCGCTTACGTTCACGAAGGCATTGCCCCGCCTGATTTTTGTCCCGTTTGCAGGGCGCCGAGCGAGGCGTTCGCGGAGGGTTGAGTTTTGCAGGGACACCTTTGCGCCAAACTCGCTTTAAGGATAAAAGAGTCCGGCCCCATGACGTTCAAGGACTTTATGGAAGCCGCTCTCTACGCCCCGGGGCTCGGCTACTACGTCTCAGGCAAAGAGAAGTGGGGACGCGGAGGCGACTACATAACGAGCCTCGACGTAAGCCCTGTTTTCGGCCTCGCCATGGCGACGCAAGTTTGGGAGATGTGGCTCGTCATGGGTTCGCCAAGACGTTTTACCGTGATAGAGGCCGGAGGCGGAAGGGGCTGGCTAACGGGATGGATGTTAGATGCGTTTTCAAGGCGGTACCCCGAACTTTTTGAGGCAGTCGAGGCGGTTATAATAGAAAAAAATCCCGATGCCGCATCGAGAGGTATTTTGCCGGAGTTTGCGAATAAAGTCTCCTTCTGCGATGACATCTTTGAGGCAGTCGGTCGCTCCGATGTTTCAATACGGAGCGCTCCGTATCCAAAGGCATCGGGGCGGTTTGAAGGCGTAGTCATATCGAACGAGCTCATGGACAGCATTCCGTTTCACAGGGTAATAAAGAGAAACGGAAGCCTAAAAGAGATTTACGTCGGAATCGAAGACGGGCGGTTTATCGAAGTAGCGAAAGAGCCTTCGACAAAAAGGCTCGGCGAGCATTTTTCACGGCTCGGCATCGAGCTTTCCGAGGCTCAGAGGGGCGAAGTGAGTCTCGGCGCCTGCGACTGGATAAGGGGCGTCGGCGAAAAGATGGCGAGAGGCTTTGTCGTTACAATTGATTACGGCGCCTCGGCTCGGCTTTTGTACGGGGAGGTAAAAGACGGAAGCGTGCTTTGTTATTACAGGCACACGGTGAATTCCGACCCGTACCGAAACGTCGGGGAGCAGGATATAACCTGCATGGTGGATTTCAGCTCGCTCAAGGCAACGGGGCTTGAGGCAGGGTTGGAGGTAAGCGGCTTTACGGCGCAGAGGAATTTTCTTCTTGGCTTAGGCGTTTTGGACGAACTCAAAGAAATCGCCGAGCCGTCTGCCGGGGTTTACGGCGATATTGTTCATAATCAGGGCATAAAAGAACTTATAATGCCGGGCGGCATAGGAGACACGATGAAGGCGCTCGTGCAGCGAAAAGGCGTTCCGGCATCGATGCTTGCCGGTTTTTCTTTCAAGGACACGCAAGGTCAAATCTGACGCAGGAGAGAATATTATGACCGAAGAGAATCTTCCCTCAGGAGAGTGGGACGTAAGCGAGTGGACAGAGGCGTGGACGATAAAGGTCGGCTCCGCCTATGCCTGCACGATATGCGGCACCATGGCGATGGTCACGAAGGGCGGGGTAGGCGTCATGGAGCCCAAGTGTTGCGGCAGGGCGATGAACCGTATTGAAAAATCCGGGGATATGAGGTAAATTCTATGGTCGAAAAAGGCGCAGGAACGGGTTTTACCGGGGCACCCGACCCGCTCTCCGAGC